>DASZKL010000231.1:0-3259 GCA_035947015.1 Rubrobacteraceae bacterium | reverse complement strand
CTGGCGCGAGACCTCCTCGTACCCTTCGTTCTCGTATAGCCGCAGCGCAGGCAGATTGTTGCCGCTGACGTGGAGGCCGACGGTAGTCTTGCCGGCGTCCCGCGCGAAGTCCTCGGCCGCCACGAGCAGGCGACGGGCCATTCCCTGGCGGCGGAAACCTGGGGAGACGACGAGGCGCTCGATGTACGCCTCCGAAGAGGTCGAAGAGTAGCGCGGATAGGAGAGCAGCGTCGTCGCCCAGACCGCCCGCGGGAAGCCCAGGTTGCGGGTGAAGATTCGCCAGAGGCCGCGGGAGAGGACGTCTTCCCTGGACTCGGCTGTGCGGATGCCCACGCTGCCGGCGAGCTCCCCAGCCGCGTAGCCCTCGATCACAAGGGAGGTGACGCCGCCCGAGAGATGCTCGAGCCTGATCCACTTCTCCATGATCCTGACCGAACGATCCATCCGCCTCCCGTAGACGTAACGGAATTTGTCGACGAATCCTTCGACGACGAGCGCGGCTATCGCCGGCTCTTCGTCGGGCTCGGCGAGACGTACGGTGAATTGCTCGGCCTTCATATGCCGGTCCATCCTACCAGAACATCAATCTCTGGCGTCAGCCGATGAGGCGCCGGCGCATGATCTGGACGGGAATGGGGGCGAGCACGAGGGTGAAGACGAGGATCCACGCGACGTCCGAGAGCACCGCGGGCGAGGGACCGGTAGCGAGCGCCCGGCAGACGTTGACCGCGTGGTAGAGCGGGGTGAACCAGGCGATCTGGGGCACGGGGGCAGGGAAACCCTCGACCGGGAAGAAGATGCCGCCGAAAAGGAAGAGCGGCGTTACGACCAGCGTAAAGTAGTAGGAGTAGAAGTCTATGCGCTCGATCAGGCTGGTGAAGAGCGTCCCCATTACGCTGAACATGATCCCGATCAGCAGCAGCATTAACGGTATGAGCAGCGCCCACCACGACGTGATGAGCGGTTCTCCGAACGCGTACCCGAGCACCGTCAGTACGGCCAGAACCCCCGTGCCGTAGAGGGCGGCCCGCGTTCCCGCCCACAGGTACTCCCCGGCGACCACATCCTCGGCGTTCACCGGCGTCGTTATGATGGCGTCGTATATCCTGTCTATCTTGAGCTTGACGAAGGTGTTGAAGGTGCTCTCGAACGACGCGGCGAACATGGCGTTGCTCGCCAAGAGTCCCGGTGCTATGTACTGGATGTAGCTCTGCCCGTTTATGCCGCCCTGCTGGATAAAGGCTCCAAGTCCCAACCCCAGCGCCGCCAGGAAAAGAAGGGGCTCGATGAAGTTCGGGGCCATGATGCTCTTCCAGTACTTGCGGAAGATCGTGACGTTGCGCTGCCAGACTCGGAAGGAGCCGCGCGGAGAGGGAATCCTGATCGCACCCACTACTCGATGAGCCTCCTCCCCGTGAGCCGCAAAAAGACGTCTTCGAGGCCCGCGTGCCGGTACACGGTGTTCTCGATCTCTATCCCTGAGGCGCGTACCTCCTCCATGAGCCCGTCGCCGTCGGTGGTGAAGGCGAGGAGCGCCTCGCCGCTTCGCTCGACGGCGTCCGAGGCTGCCTCGACTAGCGGACGCAGCCTCTCGAGGTCCTCCGGACGACCCCGGAACTCCAGAACCTGAGGGCTGACGTGCTTCTCGACCAACTCTTCAGGGGACCCCTCGGCTATGATGAGCCCGCCCTCCATGATGACGAGCCGGTCGCAGAGCCTGGCGGCCTCCTCCATGTAGTGGGTTGTGAGGAGCAGGGTCTTGCCCTCGGCGGCGAGCGCGCGCAGCCGGTCCCACACAAGGTGGCGCGCCTGGGGGTCGAGACCCGTGGTCGGCTCGTCGAGGACGACGATCTCCGGGTCGTTGATGAGGGCGCGCGCGATGAGGAGACGCCGTTTCATACCACCCGAGAGCTGCTCCACCCTCGAGTCTGCCTTCTCGGTGAGCTGGACGAAATCGAGCAACTCATCGGCCCGCTGCAACGCCAGCTTGCGGGGAAGATCGTAGTACCGCCCGTAGACGAGCAGGTTCTCTTTCACCTTGAGATAATCGTCGAGGTTGTTCTCCTGCGGCACGACCCCGATGCGGCGTTTGATCTCCCGCTCGTGCCTCCTGACGTCGAGCCCAGCGACGTCGAGCTCCCCCTTAGTCGGGATCACCGCGCCGTAGACCATCTTCATCGTCGTGGTCTTGCCTGCCCCGTTGGGTCCGAGGAACCCGAAGCACTCGCCCGACTGCACCTCGAAATTCACGCCCTTGACGGCCTCAAAGCCGTCATAGCTCTTCTTGAGCTCCCGGGCCACCAGGGTCGGCGCCCGACGCCGGGTTCCGATCAAGTTCTCTGCCTCCGTACTCAAGCGTCAACGTCTCCGATTCTACCGGCGGCCACTAACGTTCCCAATACCGCGGGCGCGCAATGTTGGCGGCGATTGTCGACCGCAGCACCCGACCATGTTTAAGCTCCCGACTGGCGCGGGAGCTGAGCATATATTACCCCATCTCGCCGATCGCACTTCTCCCCAAAGACCATCGCCCTGACCGCGAATCAGCAACCCTGGCCTCGTTCCCGCTCCAAAGACTCCACCCACCCGATCCTAGCTCGCCGGGGACGGACATCTCGTATGCGGATTCTCATAGACCACCATAAACACGTGATCTTCACAAATCTTAAGGAATAACCTCCTATCCTACTACCGCTTCGCGAAACGTATTGATAGAATGCGCGCCATGGGTAACAGGTCGCAGATGCGAAAGTTCAAGAAAAGGCGTCGGCGGGCCGGGTTTGTCCTGCTGATGTCGTTGGTAATAGTGGTCCTCAGCGTCACGCTGTTCCTCCGCACGGACCCGTTCCAGAGGACGAGCTCGACGCTACTTGCGGAGAGGGTGGCGGTGCCCATGATCTCTGAGGCTCCGCAGGCCGTCTCCCAGCAGGTCGCGGAGGAGCGAGCGGCGACCGAGCGCGACCGGTCCCGTGGCGATGCCTCCGAGGAGAGGAACGCGAAGCGGCCAGCTACGGTTGAGGAGCCTGCCGCCCCGGTCCCCGAGACCAACGACCTCTGGATGTCGATTCCCAAGCTGGGTCTCTACGACAACTACATATCCAACTCCGACGCCCTCGCGGCCTTGGACTATGGCGCTGCCAAGCGCGTAGACAGTGAGTTCCCGTGGCAACAAGGCGACACCAACACCTACATCTCGGCGCACAGGCTGGGATGGCCCGGCACTGCGAGCGACCACCAGTTCTACAACCTTCCTCTCCTG
>DASZKL010000230.1:0-5120 GCA_035947015.1 Rubrobacteraceae bacterium | reverse complement strand
CTCTTCGACGAACCCGGTTCCGAGAGCCTCTCTCGCCGCGCCCCACTCGCCGAGCGGTTGCGTCCGAAGACGCTGGACGAGGTGGTCGGACAGCCGCACCTGACGGGGGAGGGTGGGCCATTGCGGACGGCGGTCGAACGGGGCAGGATCGGCTCCCTCATCCTCTGGGGTCCGCCGGGGACGGGTAAGACGACGCTGGCGCGGGTGCTGGCGAGCACGATCGAGGAGGAGTTCGTCCCCTTGAGCGCCGTGACTAGCGGGGTCAGGGACCTGCGCGCCGCTCTCGAGGGCGCGGGCGAGCGCCTCAAGTACGAGGACCGCGGGACGCTCGTCTTCGTGGACGAGGTACACCGCTTCAACAAGGCGCAGCAGGATGCGCTGCTGCCGGCCCTCGAAGAGGGGCAGGTGGACTTCATCGGGGCGACGACGGAGAACCCCTCGTTCGAGGTGACGGCCCCGCTCCTCAGCAGGTCGCGCGTTCTGCGGCTGCGGTCGCTCTCGGAGGAGGACCTTGACGTGTTGCTGGATCGGGGGCTGGACGAGCTGGGGGTGGGGGTCTCGCCCGAGGCTCGTGAGTACCTGCTGCGGCTCGCGGGTGGGGACGCGCGAAGGTTGTTGAACGCGCTGGAGATCTCGGGCTCCGGCGCGGAGCAGCGCCTGGAGGTTGCGGACGTCGAGCGCGCGGTGGGACAGAGAGCATTGCGCTACGGGCGCGAGGAGCACTACGACGTCATCAGCGCGTTCATAAAGAGCGTTCGTGGCGGAGACCCGGACGCGGCGCTCCACTACCTGGCCAGGATGCTGGAGGCGGGGGAGGACCCGGTCTTCGTGGCCCGCAGGCTCGTGATCCTCGCCTCCGAAGATGTAGGCAACGCCGACCCGCACGCCCTGTCCCTGGCCGTCGCCGCCGCTCAAGCCGTTCAGCTCATCGGGATGCCAGAGGGGCGTATCCCGCTCGCCCAGGCAACCACCTATCTGGCTTCGGCTCCCAAATCCAACGCCGCCTACGTCGCCATCGGGCGCGCCCTCGAGGACGTGCGGCACGGGTCTGCGCCAGAGGTTCCCCTGCGTCTGCGCAACGCCCCGACGGGGCTAATGAAAGAAGAGGGCTACGGGGCAGGGTACCGCTACGCCCACAACGACGAGCCCGAGGGGATGAACGACCACTACCTTCCCAACGAGCTCGCAGGGCGCGTCTACTACGAGCCCGGGCCGAGGGGAGCCGAGGCGGAGATCAGAGGTCGGGTCGAGCGCTGGCGAGCCGAGCGCGAGGAGCGCGAAAGCAAGCCGGGGGGTTAGGAGCCTCGGCCTTCGTCGGAGGCCGCCATCGCCTCTGAGACGTAGGCCATCATCCCTCGCATCTCGGCCGTATCGATGCCGTGGATGTCATCCTCCTGTCGCCACGTGTTGCCAACCGAGCGCTCGATGCCGGGGTCACCTCCGGTGAACTCTTCCACGAGCCCCATCCAGCGCCTGGCGAAGGCCTGCACCCGCTCGGTCGATGGATCCGTACCAGCCTCCATCTCGGCGCGGAACGCTGCGATGAGCTCGGCCCACTCCGCTTCCACCTCGCGGATCCTCTCCTCCCCGACCTCGCGCCTTCTCCGCTCCAGATACTCCAGCTGTTCAGGGGTGTAGTACTTGTCCAGCCTCTCTGACATCTCGATCACCTCCATTACCGTGTCTACAAACTCCTCGGAGGAGACCTCCTCCCCCGAGCTTAGCCGGGCCGCGACCCTCTCAAGTTGGTCGCAGAGCCTCCTCTCGAGCTCGATCCGCTCCTTCAGCCGCGAGAGGTGGAGCTGTATCACCCGCTGCAGAGGAAACCCGGGCCGGTCCAGGCACTCTCGAACCTCACGCAGGGTGAAGCCCAGCTGCTGGAGCGACTTGATCCGCTGCAGGCGGGCCACGTCTCCAGCCGTGTAGAGACGGTGGCCAGAGTCGGTGCGTCGCGACGGCGAGAGCAGACCAATCTCGTCGTAGTAATGCAGCGTGCGCACAGATAGCCCCACCTGCTTGGCCAACTCGCCAACCTTCCAGGTTCCAACTTCACTCTCTAGCGCGGTGACGTCCATGCATAGAGGGTACATCCTCACGTTACGTAAGGTTCAAGGGATTTCCGGCGCTGCAAGTGGGATTCTTACTCGGGAGGGCGATCGAGGGGTCGGAGACCGTGTTCTCTGGTTGCTGTGGGCTGATCTCCATCCAGGGCGGTCTTCTCGTTGGTGGCGGGGAGGAGGGCGAGGAAGACGAAGGGTTCGAACCAGGTGATGTAAGGGTAGTACCAGTAGTTGGTGGTGAGTTGGAAGCCGATCACGAGGGCAGCCGAGAGGGCGGCGAGCCGCCGCATCGTGCGCCTGCGGGGCCGGAAGGCGACGAAGAAGGCTAGGAATATGACGGCGGCCAGCAGGGGCTGGCGCAGGAACCCGAGCGCGGGGACCTGGTTGAAGATCGTCCACGGCGTCTCCCGGGCGCTCTGGAAGGCGATGGACTTCTCGTAGAAGATCCTGGCGGCCTCGAAGGGGTGTCCGTCGAGCAGGAGGATCCAGAAGGTGAGCAAGAAGACGCCAGCACAGCCGAGGAAGAAATAGGCGATCGGACGCCGCTTTGGACCGTCGTGCATCATCCACAAGGGGCCGAGGATCAGGGGGTAGAGCTTGATGGCGAACCCCGACGCGACGGAGGCGCCGCGCGCGATAGGGGAGGCGGCCGTCGCGAGTCCCACAGCCGCAGCAGCCGCCACGACGATGTCGTTGGTGTTGTTGTTCGCCGAGTAGAGGGTATAGGGGAAGGCGGCCCAGGCGAAGAGGAGGGCGGCGCCTACCTTCGGTCCGGCGAGCTTCCATCCGGCGAAGAGAAGGGCCAGGCCCCCAGCGACGAAAGAGAAGGCCGTCAGGGCGTGGGCGGCGGGGAGGAAGTCCCACTCCCCAGAGAACCCGAAGATAAGGACGAACGGCACGTAGAGCAGGTAGTTCAGCGGTCCGTAGGTGTCGCCGGTGCCGACGTCGGCTGGCATGTTGCCGTAGGGTATGGTGCCGTCAAGGATGCGGTCTGCGCCGGCGACCCCGGCGTAGCCGACGTCTATGACGCGGGCGTCGAGGTTGAGGCCGAGGACGAGGCCGGCAGCGAGGCCCGCGAGCCCGAGGAGGAGAGGGGTAGGGAAGTTGCTCGTCCTCTCCACCCTCTCGCCTATGCCGAAGCCCATCAGGAGGGTGCGTAGGAGGAGGTAGATCAGGGGCGGGTACCATAGAAGAACGGCCTCGTATACGATCCCCTCCCGGAAGAACCCGTGGGAGACCAGGAACCCGAGCAGGGCCACGATGTCCAGATTGCGCAGGGAGAAGAGCCTGTCTGTGCGGACAAAGGCGAGGGCGAAGACGAGCGCCAGCGGCCCCCACACCCACCAGTAGTTCGCCTGCTTGCCGTAGGCGCCGTACTCGCCGCGCGCCATTTGCCAGCCGACCTGATCCCCGACCCAGACGTAGTCGAGGACCCAGCTCGTGTCGTCTATCCTGGCTTGCGCGACCTCTTTCTTCCCGTCTCCCGTCGGCTTGCCGCCAACCAGACTGCTCTCCTCGACGTAGAAGTGGACCGTCCACTTCCCATCGGCGTACGTGGCGTCGGTGCTGTGGGGACCGTGTCGGGAGAGCTCCTCTCGAACCCGCTCGTCGGCGACGGCAAGCCTGATGGCCTCCTCCTCGGTGAGCGAGGGGTACGTGAGCTTCTCGGCGACGGGAAATACCTTCACCCTCCCGGTCTCACCGGAATCGTCGTCAACCCTCAGGTAGGCGATGGACCTCCCGGAGACCTCCTCGGTGAGCACAACCTGCCAGGTGTCCGTAGCTGAGTTGTAGCTCGCGGAGGTCTCGACAGTAGGCTTCGAGTGGTACACCTCCAGTGCGGGTACGTAACTTGCCTTCTCCCTGGCCTCCCACTCGCTCATCTGCGGACCCGGCGTGAAACCCGCCGCGAAGAGAAGCAGCAGGAGGAGTACCGCGGACTGGAGTGTCGCAGGTCGGCTCACGGAGCGTCCTTCTCCGGCAAGAGGAGCAGCAGGATCCAGAGGACGACGAGCAGCAGGTTGCGGGCCAGAAGCAGCTCGGGGCCAGGAAACCTGACGGCCAGAAGATCGGCGTAGTGGATGGGGTAGACGAGGGTGGTCATCCAGCAGACGGACAGGAAGACCGCCGCGACGCCTACCTGTGCGAGGCCCCCTGCCGAGAGCGGCACGAGCGGGAGGAGCCAGATCACGTACTGCGGTGAGAGGACCTTGGAGCCGAGCATGAACGCCAGTATAAGCGCCGCCGCAAAGCGTGGGAAAGCTCTGAGCCCGAACCTTCCCGAGCGGTATTCGCGGTACATGAAAATCGCTGTAACGAGGAGCAGCGCGCCCGTAGTCAGCAGGCTGAGCGAGCCGGCGAGCTCTACGCCCCTGCCCTGCACCTCGAACGCTCCATAGGCGAAGTTGACGTCGTTCACCCAACCGAGATTTATCAGGATCGAGGCCGCGAGGCTCTCCACCTGCAAACCCCTGTCGGCGTGGTACGCGATGCTTTGCATGAACCCTCCGCCCCCGAAGAGCAGGACTGGCACGAAGAAGAGCGCAAGAACCGCGATGAAGGTAGCGTAGCCGCGCGCAGCTCTCCGCCGGATGAGCGCCAGCGGCACGGTCGCGAGGGCCGGGACGATCTTCGCCGCTGCCCCCAATCCCAGGGAGGCGTAGGCCAGTGACGAGTAGCGACCGCCCAGCGTCATGCAGAGGGCGGCAGCGGCGAGCGTGAGAGCGACGAGGGCATCGTAGCGGGTCACGGCGACGGGGTAGAGCATGATAGCTCCCGCGGCGAACGTCACCGCAGTAACGACCCAAGTCCAGATCCCCGGGAGCCTGCGGGCCACGAGCGCCGTCAGGACGAGTGTCGCCGCCAGGATCAGCGCCATCTCCGCGGAGAACAGCGTCGCGTAGCCGATCTCGTCGGTGCTGAAGAGGGCTGGCGGCACGAAGAGTGGGAGGCTGCCGGGTGGATACTCGATAAAGAAGTCTCGGTAGGGGATCTCCCCCCGCAGCAGCGCTTCTCCGGCCTGGCGGTAGATCGAGAGGTCGTTCGATCCTTCCCTCAGAT
>DASZKL010000229.1:0-4607 GCA_035947015.1 Rubrobacteraceae bacterium | reverse complement strand
CGGCTTGCAAGAGGGATCCGCTCCCCAGAGAGCCCATCGGGGTAGCCTCTGCCGTCCCAGCGCTCGTGGGTAGCCCTGATGATAGGGGCCAGGTGCTCCAGCCCGAGCACCGATCCGACCATGTGTGCCCCAAGGGCGGAGTGCTCCCGCATCGTCTCGACCTCGGCGTCGTCGAGCGGTCCTCGCTTCTTCAGGATCGAGTCTGGGATCGCAACCTTGCCAACGTCGTGCAGGTAGGCTGCCTGCTTGACGGTGGTTACCTCGTCCTCGGGTAGCCCCATCAGCCGGGCTACCTCCGTGGCGAGCGCCGCCACGGAGCGGGAGTGATCTCCCATGTAGCTGTCGCGGGCCTCGAGGGCTGCCAAGAGCGCCTGCAGACCCGTGGCCTCTACCGCCAGGCGCCGGTCCCTCGTCTCTAGCTCCTCGTGCTCCAGCTGCTCGGCGACCACGCCGCCGAGAGCCCACATGAGCCGCGTGTCGCGCTCCTCGAGCGAAGGATCGGGGCAGTGACTGAGGGCCGCCAGTGTCCCGTAGAGGCGGTCGTCGGAGAACCGCAACGGCACGCCGACGTAGGCGCCGATGCCAGCCTCGCGGGTCATGCCTAGGTCCTTGACGCGCTCGTCGCCTCTGGTGTCGGGGACCACGCTCGGCAGGCGACCTTCGACCAACCTCCGGCAAAAGGTGTCCTCCAGCGGTACGCTGGCGCCCTCCTCCCATCCGAAGGACTCAGAGTCGCCGCCAAAGGCGCGGAACACCAGCCGCTCCTCATCAAACTCAGCGACAAAGGCGACATCCATGCCGAGCGTCTCCTTGGCCGCGGCTAGCACCCACTCCACGGTCTCGGCAGTGCGCTCGGAAGCCATCCCAGCCTGTTCCGTGGCCTTCGTCCTCTCGACCCCATTGTTCATGCCGCCTTCACCTCCCCCCGCGCTCCCCGAGTTTGGCCCTTATGCGAACCGCCTCCTTCGTGCGGACCGCCTCCTTTGCCGGTCAAGTTGCGTCGATTAAATGCGATATCAAATGGTCGAAAATACAATTGTGACGTATCGGAGAAGAACGTTAACAAAAGTTAACATAGGATTCCTGACGGCTCTCTCGCGGTCTCCGGTCTCACCGGATATGTATTGCGAGGGATTCTGTGGAGCTACCGGCATAAGAGGAAGCGCGGTCTCGCAGCAAGTAGTATCATGCATTACGGTTGGTGAAGGATGGCTCGCTCGAGAGAGCGCGGGCGAGCAGGAGGGATGACGTGTACGACTCGGGGCTGATCGTGATCGGGCTGCTGGGTGCGATCGCCGGGCTCCTGTCGACGCTTTACGCGACGCTGCGGGTGAGGCCCGGGCTGAGCCTGGCCCTGCAGCGGTGGGTCCTATCGTTCTTCGGCCTTGGTGGACTCTTCCTCGCGGTGTCGCAGGCCCCTCTCGTGCTGGGGACGCTGCTCTGGCCGGGGGGTGCTCCGGGTATCTACCTCGCGGCCTGGAGCGCCGCTGCCGGGGTAGCAGCCGCGGCCTGCGTGATCCTCGCGGCGCACTTCGTGCGCAGGTCCGAGCTGAAAGAGGTAGGCCTGCTCAGGCGCTCGGTCGACATCGACCCCCTGACCGCGCTGCACAACCAGGCTTACTTCCGCAGGGCGGCCTCGCGCAGGATCACCCAGGCGAGGGAGTACGATCTGCCGCTCTCTCTGGCGATGCTCGACATAGACGACTTCAAGGATTACAACGACGCCTTCGGCCATGAGGCAGGCAACGCCGTACTGCGTATCCTGGCTGGGGTCTTGAGGAGGTCGATGCGCGCAGACGACCTGGTGGCCCGCTATGGGGGGAGGAGTTCGTCGTGTTGCTCAACGGCGGGCTGCAGGAGATAGAGGAGGTCATGGAGCGCATTCGCCTGAAGGTCGAGGACAGGTGCTCGCCTGTAGACGGCAACCCCGTACATCGGCAGGTCACCGTCTCCGCGGGGGTCGCCTCTCTCACGGACGACATACAGACGCTCGAGGAGCTTATCGAGGCGGCCGACGAGGCGATGTACAGGGCCAAGAGGGCTGGCAAGAACAGGGTTGCCGGAGCCGCGGTGGAAGCGGCCTGAGGCGCGCGCCAACCCGCTCGCGGAAGATTCGAACCAGGGGTCGCTGATCGGGGCCGGGCGGCCAGCGACCGGTGGCCGGGACGTATGACCTAGCCTGGATTACCCAGCGGGGCCTGATCCAAAACTCCGATGAAGACGCCGCTCGCGCGGAGGATTCTGTAGGGGATTGGGGCACTTGCAATCCCCACATGGCGCGGACGGCGGATACAGTAGACGCCATGGTGACCTTCGAGGATGAAAGGGTGTGAAGTTCTTGAGCAGCGGCGAAGAAGAGGTCATCCGCGTTGCGGTGGTTGACGACCAGCGGCTATTCACCAAGGGGCTCTCTGGCCTCGTGGACATGCTGCCCGACGTGGAGGTGGTGGGCGTGGCCTACGACGGCGAGGAGGCCGTTGCCCTATGCCGCAAGACAGAACCCGACGTGGTTCTGATGGACATCTCCATGCCCAAGATGGACGGAATCAGTGCCACGCGTGAGATCCGGGGCCTCCTGCCCCAGACCGCCGTCATCATCCTGACGGCCCACGAAGAGAACGAACAGGTCTTCGAGGGAATAAAGGCCGGCGCCCAGGGTTATTTGCTCAAAGACGCCGAGCTCGAGGACCTCTCGCGCGCCATCCGCACGGTTCACGCCGGGGATACCATCATCGCCCCAGAGCTCGCCCAGAAGATGCTGAGCACCTTTGAGGGCGGCGAGAGGCCAGGCAGGTCGCAGCTGATGCCCCCGCTCACAGACAGAGAACTCGAGGTCATAAGGGCCCTGGCCCAGGGCAAGAGCGACAGGCAGATTGCCAACGCTCTTGGCATCTCGGAGAAGACCGTGCGGAACCACACCTCGAACATTTACAGGAAGCTGCACATCTTCGATCGGACACAGGCGGTGATCTACGCCATCAGGGAGGGCGTCATAGACGTCGAGGAACTGGAGTATCGTCCCTCAGCGGAACCCTGACATCGACCCTCGTACCCTCGCCGGGGTGGCTGCTGAACTCGATCCTGCCACCCAGGCCTTCGATCCTCTCGCGCATCGCGGAGAGCCCCACGCCGGTGCGCACCGACGCGGGGTCGAACCCCCGACCGTCGTCCGCGACCTCCACCAGCACCTCCTGGTCCTCCGCCCGCAGCGTCACCTCGACGCTCCTTGCCTCGGAGTGGCGCCGGGCGTTGGTGAGCGCCTCCTGGAGCACGCGCAACAGCTCCACCCCAACCTCTCCGGCAAGCTCTAGCGGGAAGCCGTCTCCGACGATCAGCCGAATCTTAAGCTCGGGTGTCGCTCGCTGGTTGAGTTCCACAAGCGATTCTACGGACTCGACGAACGGCCGCTCCTTCTCGTGCCTGAGGTCGTGGATGGCGCTCCGAAGACCCGAGACCGCTCGCCGAAGGGCCTCCAGCTCCTCCTCGAAGTTCAACTCAGGATCCGCGCTCCGGGATCGCAGGTGGGTGAGCCGCAACGACTGGAGCGTACCCGCGAGGTCCTGGAGGGCTATGTCGTGCAGATCCCGAGCTATCCTGCGGCGTTCCTCTCTCTGGGTGCGCACCTCGATCTCCCGGACGCGCAGGCGATCCCTCTCCTCTTCCGCCCGTTTACGCTCGGTTATGTCCAGCAAGCCTGTGACCGCGCCGACGATCTCTCCCTCCGTGTTCTTTAGGGGAGCGGCGCTTATGAGGAGGTCGCAGTGACTGCCGTCGGGTCTCACCATACGCGTCTCACGGCCCACTGTCGTCTCGCCGCGCAGGGCCCTCGGAATGGACCACTCCTCCATGGGTATGCGGCGCCCATCGGGGAGGTGGGCGACCCCCCACACCTTCGGGCTATCTTCCAGGGTGGTGCCTTCGAGGTCAACCAGCGCCATGCGTCTCGCCGCGGCGTTTGCGAAGGTGAACCTACCTTTATCGTCGCAGACTATGATGGCGTCGGCCGCCTGCCCCAGGATCGTCTCGAGGAGGACCTTCTGATCCCGCAGCGCCTGCTCGGCAATCTTCCGCGCCGTGATGTTCTCGTGGGCGACCACCGCCCACCGCGCCTCGGAGCCCGAAAACGGCGTAACCCTTCCCATGAACCAGCGCCGCTCGGTGCGCGAGTGGCACGGGTATTCCATCTCGAAGCTCTCCCGCCGACCCGAGAGCACGGCCCTGATCCCTTCGGCGAAGGCGACGGCTTCTCCGGCGTACCGGCCCCTCGCCGAGTCGCAGACCTGCAGGTAGTTGGCGCCCTCGGAGACCTTATCCGGGTCGCCTCCGTTGGAAACGGCGAACGCCCTCCACACCTCGTTGACGGCGACGATCTCACCCGACTCGTCGACGATGGCTATGTGCGCTGAGAGGCTATCCAGCGTGAGCTGCAGCTCCCGGCTACGCTGCGTCTCTTCTTCCCTGGCGGACTGCTCGCGCTCCAGCGCCCCGAGCAGCTCAAGACGCCCGACCACCGCGCGGGCAAACGCCCCGAGGAGCCTCATCTGCTCCTCGCCGAATTCACCAGTCCGGGTGCTCAGCAGGCAGAGCGTGCCGATGGTGTGTCCTGC
>DASZKL010000228.1:0-6341 GCA_035947015.1 Rubrobacteraceae bacterium | reverse complement strand
CCACCAGCGCGAGAGGCATGCCCTTGCGCACGTTGCTAGGCGACGGCCCGGCTCTTCAGGTAGGCGTAGATAAAGGCGTCGAGGTCGCCGTCGAGGACCCGGTCAACGTCGGCTGTCTGCTCTCCGGTGCGCAGGTCTTTGGCGAGCTTGTATGGGTGGAGAACGTAAGAGCGGATCTGGGATCCGAAACCCACCTCCGCCTTCTCCCCGCTCTGCGCGGCGATCTCGCGCTCCCTCTTCTCGCGCTCGAGCTCGAAGAGCCGAGCTCTCAAGACCCGCATCGCGACCTCGCGGTTCTGGTGCTGGCTGCGCTCGTTCTGGCACTGCACCACGATGCCCGTCGGCAGGTGCGTGATCCTGACCGCCGAGTCGGTCTTGTTGACATGCTGGCCGCCCGCCCCCGATGCCCGATAGGTGTCTATCTTGAGATCCTTCTCGTCTATCTCGACGTCAACCTGATCGTCTATGACCGGGGCGACCGCGACAGAGGCGAAGCTCGTGTGCCTCCTGCCCCTAGCGTCGTAGGGACTTATGCGGACCAGCCGATGAACTCCCCGCTCCGCCGAGAGCAGGCCGAACGCGTGCTCCCCGCTGACGCTGAAGGTGGCGCTCTTTATGCCGGCCTCCTCGCCCTCGGTGTATTCGATAATCTCTATCCCGAAGCCCCTGAGCTCTGCCCAGCGCCTGTACATCCTGGAGAGCATCTCGGCCCAATCCTGGGAATCCACGCCGCCTTCTCCGGGGTTTATGGTGAGGATGGCATCGCCCTCGTCGTACTCCCCGCTAAAGAGCCTGGCCACCTCCTGCTCCTCGAGAACCCCCTCGACGCGCCGCAGCTCCTCCTCGACCTCGGAGAGGAGTTCTCCATCCTCGTCAGCGAGTTCGAGCCACTCCTCGGAGTCGGAGAGGCGCCCGCGCAGGCCTTCCAGAAGGTTTATGCGAGCCTCGACCCTCGAGAATCTGGCGGAGACCTCCTTCGCCTTCTCCGGATCGTCCCAGAAGCCGGGGCGGCTCATCCGCTCGCCGAGCTCCGCGGCCTCGCCACGCAGCCCCTCAACGTCGAAGAACGCCTCCAGTTCCGCGAGGCGTTCCTCCAGCTTCGAGGTCCTGTCCCTCAGCTCCGACACTAACTCGCCTGGGCGTCCGACGGCAGCGGCGGCGCCCCAGGCCTTCCGTGGCACTTCTTGTACTTCTTGCCCGAGCCACACGGGCACGGGTCGTTGCGCCCGATCTTGCCCTCCGACCTGCGGGGGCTCTTGGGGCGCTGGTTCGGCTCCTCGCCGCCGCCGCTGTAGGAGAGTTGTTGCATCTCCGCCTCGCGCAGCCTGACGTTCTCTATGCGGTAGATGTAGGTGACGTAGTCCTCCTTGAGTCCCCGCTCCATCTCCTGGAAGATGTCGAAGCCCTCGCGTTTGTACTCCACGAGCGGGTCCCTCTGGCTCAAGCCCCGCCAGCCGATGCCCTCGCGCAGGTAGTCCATCTCGTAGAGATGCTCGCGCCAGCGGGAGTCAACCACCGAGAGCAGGGTCCTGCGCTCGGCCTCCTCGAAGGAGCCTGCCCCGTCGGTGCGCGCAAGGCCGCGCGTCTCCAGCTCTCGGGTGCGCTCCTCCCACTCCGCCTTGCGCTCCTGGAGGCGCTCGCGGGCGTCCTCGAGAACCATGTCCATAATCTCGGCGCTCGTGAGCTCCTCGACCTCTAGAGTCGTAAAGTCGATAGTGGTCGGGTAGAAGCGGTTGAGCTCCGCCGCAAGGGTGTCGAGGTCCCACTCCTCGGGGTAGACGTCGTCCGAGACGTGCTGCGAAACGACGTCCGTGAGAACGTCCTCGACGTACGAACGAGTGTCAACGTCCTCGCCCATTAGGATGTCGCGCCTTATGGCGTAGATCACCTCGCGCTGCTTGTTGAGGACGTCGTCGTACTCGAGGATGCGTTTGCGGATCTGGAAGTTCCGGCTCTCCACCTGCTCCTGCGCCCTCCGGACGGAGTTGGAGATCATGCCCGCCTCGATCGGCACGTCCTCCTCGAGCCCGATGCGCTCTATGACGCCCTGCATCTTCTGTCCGCCGAAGAGACGCAGCAGATCGTCCTCGAAAGAGAGATAGAACCGCGACTCGCCCGGGTCCCCCTGGCGCCCCGACCGACCGCGCAGCTGGTTGTCTATGCGGCGAGACTCGTGGCGCTCGGTTCCGAGCACGTAGAGACCGCCGACATCAGCCACCCCCTCACCGAGCTTGATGTCCGTACCGCGCCCGGCCATATTCGTCGCGATGGTAACCGCGCTCCGCTCGCCTGCTTCGGCGATTATCTCCGCCTCCCGCTCGTGGTGCTTGGCGTTGAGGACGTTGTGCTTTATCCCGCGCCGCTTTAGCATCCCCGAGAGGTGCTCGGAGACATCGACCGAGACCGTGCCCACCAGCACGGGCTGGCCCTCCCTGTGACGCTCGACGATGTCCTCGATGACGGCGGAGTACTTTCCCTTCCTGCTCTTGTAGACGAGGTCGTCCTTGTCGTCCCGGATCATGGGCCTGTGCGTCGGGATGGAGACGACCTCCATCTTGTAGATGTGCATGAACTCGTCGGCCTCTGTCGCCGCCGTGCCGGTCATCCCGGCGAGCTTGTCGTACTGCCTGAAGAAGTTCTGGATCGTTATGGTGGCTACGGTCTGGTTCTCCTCCCGGATCTCTACACCCTCCTTGGCCTCTATGGCCTGGTGGAGGCCTTCAGAGTACCGCCTCCCCTCTAGTACCCGACCCGTGAACTCGTCCACGATGAAGACCTGCTTGTCGCGCACGATGTACTCGACATCCTTGTGATAGAGCGTGTGCGCCCGCAGAGCCTGGTTGAGGTGGTTGACGAGGTTCGTATTCACGTCGTCGTAGAGGTTCTCCACGCCCAAAGCGCGCTCGACCTTCTCGACGCCGCTCTCGGTCGGGGCTACCTGGCGCTTTTTCTCGTCCACCTCGTAGTCCTCGCCTTCCCTGAGACGCGGGACTATCGCAGCGAAGCGGTAGTAGACGTCGGCTGCGCTCTCCGGCATCCCGGAGATGATGAGCGGGGTGCGGGCCTCGTCTATGAGGATCGAGTCCACCTCGTCCACGATAGCGAAGTTGAGATCCCTCTGAACTAGCTGATCCGGCGAGGTAGCGATGTTATCCCTGAGGTAATCGAAGCCGAACTGGGCGTTGGTGCCGTAGGTGAGGTCGGAGGCGTAAGCCACCTCCCGCTCCTCGAAGCCCATCGCCTCCTGAATGAGGCCGACCTCGAGACCGAGGAACTCGTAGATTGCGCCCATCCAGTTCGCGTCGCGACGCGCTAGGTAATCGTTCACGGTGACGATGTGGACGCCTTTGCCCTCCAGAGCGTTGAGGTAGACCGGCATGGTGGCTGCGAGCGTCTTCCCTTCGCCGGTCTTCATCTCGGCGATCTTGCCCTCGTGCAGCGCGATACCACCCAGGACCTGCACGTCGAAGGGCCGCATGCCCAGGGTTCGCATGGAAGTCTCGCGCACGGCGGCGAACGCCTCGGGCAGGATGTCGGCGAGGGTCTCGCCTTCGCCGAGCCTCTCGCGAAACTCGTCGGTCTTCGCGCGGATGGCAGCGTCGGAGAGCCCCTTCATCTCCGGTTCGAGCGCCGAGACGGCCTCGACGCGCTGCTGGAGAGCCTTGACCTTCCGGCCCTCGCCCATCCTCAGTATCTTCGTCAGCAGGTTCGCCAAAACAAACTACCTTGTCGGACTCTCTTACCTGGCAGGCTCTATGAGCCCGAAGTTTCCATCACGGCGTCGGTATACCACATTTATGTCGCCGGTATCGGCGCTGGTGAAGACGAAGAAGTTGTGGTCGAGTAGCTCCATCTGCAGCACCGCCTCTTCGGCGCTCATCGGCTTCATCTGGAACTGCTTGGTGCGCACTATCTTGGTCTCGATCTCCTCTTCATCCTCAAGAGCTACAGAAGGAGGCCCGGGAGAGCGGCCCTTGAGCTGGCCGTGCCAGCGGTCGATCTGGCGTCCTCGGTAGCGCCGCACCTGCCGCTCGAGCTTGTCGGACATGCGGTCTATGGAAGCGTACATGTCCACAGAGGCCTCGCGCGCTTTGAGTACCGCCCCGTTGATGAACAACGTCGCCTCCGCCACCTCGGGCTCGGAGATGGAGGGGTTGCGCTCGTGGATCAGCTCGACCTCAGCCCTGGAGACGCTGCGCTCTTCATCGAAGAACTTGCGGACGCGCTCGACCTTCTCGAAGGCGTAGCGCTCGAGAGCCTCCGTAACCGAGATGTTGCGCCCTTTGACGACTATCTCCACGCGTGCCTCCTTTCTATTAGCTAGTCAGCACGCTTTGGCCTTTACAAGGCCCTCGCTTTCAGCATTTCAGCACTTGCTGGCCGGCTGACAAGCCCTTCATACCGTCCTGCACAGGCTCAGCCCGTGCACCTCTCGTGCCCCTGCCCGCAAGAGCGACTCGGCGCACGAGCTCATAGTCGCGCCGGTAGTGAACACATCGTCGATCAAGAGAACCATGCCCCGGACGCGGTCACTCGCTCTGAAGGCACCAGAGACGTTCGCCCTCCTCTCGGTTGCCGAGAGCTCTACCTGATCCCGCGTCTTGCGCACGACTTGTATCGTATCCGAAACAGGTGCTTTTATCTCCCTGGCTATACCCCGTGCCAGGAGATCCGCCTGGTTGAATCCCCTGCGTCTGAGGCGTGCGCGGTGCAGCGGGACTGGAACGACGAGGTCGAAGCGGTCTTGATCGTCGAGGACGCTAAGCATCAGAGGCGCTGCCAGTTTTTCGACGACCCTCGTATAGCCCCCGTACTTCAAGTTGTGGATGATCTCCTTGCCGACACCCGTATATCTCAAAGGAGCTCGGGCGCTCTCGAAGCTGAAGTCCACGCCCTTGCACTCGTCGCAGACGAAGGTCTCGAAGGCTGTTGGCATACCGCAGCGGGCGCATATGGGACGCCCTATCCGGGGCAAAGCTTCGAAGCACGCCCGGCAGAGCAGGTCGCTCGCCCGCCTCTCGCAGCCGACGCAGCGCTGCGGATAGAAGAGGTCGGCGAGGGCTGAAAAGTAAGGCTGTAAGGCTTCAGGCATCACGCTTCGGGCAGAGCGTTGCAGGGTGGTAGTGGCAAGGTGCGTGCTCTTGCGTACCGATCGCGAATCGGGAGGAATGTCGCCAGAGACAAGAACCTGAGACGTGATGCCTGGGATCTGACACCTGAAAAGCTAAAAGCGCAAGCTTCTGGGAGGCAGGACGACGCCCGGGTTAATCCGGATCCCCTGGTCCAGTACGTTCCCCTCGCCCACGACGCAGCGAGCCCCGAGCACCGAGAGCCCGCGGACGATGGCGTTCTCCCCGATCCTCGCCCCCCTACCAACGATCGAGCCGCGCACGACGGCGCCGGTCTCGACCTCCGCGCCTTCGAGCAGGATGCTCCCCTCCACCACGGCGCCCTCCCCCACGCGACACCCGCGTCCGAGCGCGGACCGCCCGCCGATAGTCGCCTGGTCTCCGATCTCACACCCGGCCGCCACGGCGACCGGCGGCAGGAGCCTCACGTTCTTGCCTACCTGGGCTGAGGGGTCCACGTCGAGAAACTCGAAGCCGTCGCGAGTTCCCACCGCGCCGGTGAGCACGTCGTGGGAGGCGGCCAGGTAGCTGCGCGGCGTCCCAATGTCGCGCCAGTAGGAGCTGGAGATGTACGCCCTGAGCTGGCCCATCGCCTGCAGCTCGGGGAAGATCTCACGCTCGATGGAGACCTCCTGGGCAGGTGGGATCATCTCGAGGACCTCCGGTTCAAGGACGTAGATCCCGGCGTTCACCAGGTTCGTCGTTACCTCGTCGGCGGCCGGCTTCTCGATAAAGCGGTGTACGACCATCTCGTGGTCCACCTCGACGAGGCCGTAGTCCGTAGGGTCCTCGACGCTCGTGAGCGTGATCGTCGCCAGAGCCCCCGAGCTTTCATGCCGCTCGATCAGCCTCCCGAGGTCCAGCCCCGAAAGGACGTCCCCGTTTAAAGCGACGATCGGACCGCCGCCTTCGATGTACCGCGCCGCGTTCTTGATGCCTCCCGCAGTCCCTAGAGCGCTGTTCTCGACCGCGTAGTCCACGGAGAAACCGTCGAGGTCGCACTCGGCGAGGTACTCCTGGATCTGATCCGGCAGATAGCCCATCGAGAGTACCGCACCGTCGAGCCCCCCGCTCCTCAGGAAGTCCAGCATGTATCCCATGAACGGCCGGTTCCGCAAGGGCACCAGCGCCTTCGGGACGTCGTAGGTGATCGGACGCAGCCGAGTCCCCTGTCCCCCAACAAGAATGACGGCTTGCATAGGAGCCGTAGCT
>DASZKL010000227.1:0-4356 GCA_035947015.1 Rubrobacteraceae bacterium | reverse complement strand
CGCTCGCGTGTTTGTACCTCTGGGAGTCCGTCGACGCCGTGCCAGTCCCCGGGGAGCAGTGATGAACCAAGCGGCGACGGCGGATCGGGCGGCGTTCACGGAGGGCGCAGCCTTCGTCGATGGGAGGTTCGTCCCCGTGGCCGAGGCGCTCGTGCCGATCCTCGACCGGGGGTTTCTGCGCTCGGACGCCACCTACGACGTGGCCCACGTCTGGCGGGGCAGCTTCTTTCGCCTCGAGGAGCACCTCGATCGCTTCGAGCGGGGGATGAAGAGGCTGCGCATGCGCCCGCCCTACGACGGCACGGAGATAAGAGAGATCCTCATCGAGTGCGTGTGCCTGAGCGGCCTGCGCGACGCTTACACGGAGGTCATGTGCACCCGCGGCGTCCCGCCGTCCGGCTCGCGTGACCCGCGCGAGTGCGCAAACAACTTCTTCGCCTTCGTCGTGCCGTTCGTCTGGATCGCCGACCCCGAGAAGCAGGAGCGGGGCCTCCACGCCGTCATCGGCCCCGTGCAGCGCATACAGCCTGGTTCCGTCGATCCCACCGTCAAGAACTACCACTAGCTGGATCTTGAGGTCGGACTCTTCGACGCCTACGATCGCGGCGGGGAGACCGTGATCCTCGTGGATGGAGAAGAGAACGTCGTCGAGGGACCGGGGTTCAACGTCTTCACCGTAAAGGACGGCGGGATGGCCACTCCATCCGAGGGCGTACTCGAGGGCATCACGCGCAAGACCGTCATCGAGCTCGCCGACGAGCTCGGCGTCCCGCTCGCGGCTCGGGAAGTCCCTGCCGACGAGGTGCGGGCGGCGGAAGAGGTATTCGTTACCAGCACGGCGGGCGGTGTCATCCCGGTTACGACGGTCGACGGGAGGGCGGTGGGGACGGGCCAACCCGGAGCCGTGACCCTGCGCTTGCGCGACGCGTACTGGGACATGCACCGGGATCCCCGATTCTCGCTACCCATCCGATACGACTAGCAGACCTCCGAGATCTCACCGCCCGGTAGTTCTTGCGGGGGCACCGGGCTATCATGGGCGCATGCGGGTCAGGGGGCTGTTGGTGGACCTGGACGGTACGCTCTACGTCGGAGACGAGCCCGTGGAGGGTGCACGCGACGCCATCTGGAAACTCAAATCTTCTGGCATTGCGCTTCGTTACGTCACTAATACCACCCGGAAGCCGCGTCGAGAGGTGAGCGAGCACCTGCTCTCTTTATGCTTCGAGGTCGATGAGGCTGAGATCTTTACCCCCGCCAGGGCGGCGGCAGGACTGATGAAGGAGAAAGGCTGCCTTCCCCTGGTGGACGAGTCGCTGCTGGAAGACCTCCAGGGAGTCACGCTCACCGAAGCCCACCCTGACTACGTGCTCGTCGGGGACCTCGGGGAGGGATTCACCTACGATCGCTTGAACGCCGCGTTCCGGTGCCTGATGGACGGTGCCGAGCTGATAGCTCTGCAGAAAAACCGTTACTGGCGCACGGAGGACGGGCTCTCTTTAGACGCCGGGCCGTTCGTCGCTGGGCTGGAGTACGCGAGCGGTAAGAGCGCGAGCGTCGTCGGCAAGCCCGAAAGAGGCTTCTTCCGGCTCGCCCTCGAGGACCTGAAGCTGAGTCCGCACGAGGTCGCGATGGTAGGTGATGACGCGGAGACCGACGTGGCCGGGGCGCAGGCGGCAGGGCTAAAGGGGGTTCAGGTCAAGACGGGCAAGTATCGTCAGGGAGTAGAGGGGGCCCCGGATCTACTTCTTGAGAGCATCGCAGGATTGCCGGGGATGCTCGGAGTCTAGCTGGTCAGCTCGGAGTGAGCAGCTCTCTACACCCCTTCACTCCGCATAACACTTATCAAGCCTCTGACTGGAGCGGTTTCGCAAAGCGCTGGCAGGGTAAGGGTTGAGCGGCCCTTCAAGCTGAAATGCTGACAAGCGAGGGCCTTTACAAATGGCCCGAAGCGTGCTGAAAGGCGCGAAGCGCCGTGCTGACGAGCGAAGGCTAAGCCTGAGCGTGCTGAAAGCCGCCGACCAGAGGGAGGCGGCGTGCTGAAGTGCTTCCGACCGAAGGGAGAAACGTGAACACCAGCGACATCTCGGTGCAGACCGGCGAGCGTTACGAGTTCGTCTCTATCACCGACCAGGTACGCCGCGCCGTCCGGGAGGCGGGGGTGGGGGAGGAGGTCTGCGCCGTCTTCTCCACCCACACGACCGCCGCGGTCACCGTCAACGAGGATTACGACCGGGACGTTGCCCGCGATCTAACGGCCGCATGCGAGGCGCTCGTGGGGTCGCTCGACGTGCGCTTCGAGCACGCTGAAGGCAACAGCGACTCGCACTTCCTGACCAGTCTTTTCGGGCAGTCGCAACATCTGCTGGTAAGGGGAGGGGAGCTGGACTTGGGACGCTGGCAGGGCGTGTTTCTTGCGGAGTTCGACGGCCCAAGGAGCAGAACCGTCCGGGTTGCAGTCTACTAGGCGGCGGCGAATAGTTTAGTCGGGTTGCGCCTTTCGGTAATATACGTTACGGGTGGCGAAGAGAGCTCGCCCCCGGGTGAGCTTGATCTCGGAGGTCGCTATGAACGGATGGGTAAAGGGTGGGCTGGCGTTAGGCGGGTTGGCCGTCGGACTCGGAGCATTGAGGAGGGCTTTGAATCCCACCCCGCGCTACGCTCCGTGGGAGAAGCCTCCGTACGGTGACTTCGAGAAGAAAGTGCTCGTACTAGGCGGCGGCTTCGGCGGGTACACGGCCGCCATAGACCTCTGCCATCACACCAAAGACCGCGAGGATGTCGGGGTTCTGGTCATAGCCAAGAACAACTTCTTCACCTTCTGGCCAATGGTGCCGGGCATAGTGAGCAGCGACATAGACGCCCGCAACGTCGCCCAGCCCTTGAGGCGTGCCCTCATCATGGCCGGGGCCAGCTTCCGCCGGGCGGTAGGCAGGAAGATCGACCTCGAGCGAAACGTCGTGGTGGCGGATGGAGGGATAGAGTTTCCCTACGACCACGTCGTGATCTCCTTGGGCGGGTTGCCCAACTTCTTCGGCATCCCTGGTGTTGAGGAGCACAGCCTCCAGATGAGGGGAGTCGAGGACGCCGAGCGCATCCGCAACCGGGTCATCGAGCGCTTCGAGGAGGTCTCCCTCATCAGAGAGGATGTGCCGCTGGCCAAGCTCACCTTCGTCGTCATCGGCGGCGGGGCGACGGGTGTCGAGACAGCGTCGGAGATCCACACCCTCGTCCACGAGCACCTCGCCCCCGACTACCCGAACATAGACCCGCACCGCGTCCGCATAGTCCTCATCGAGGCCCTCCCGCACATCCTGCCCGAGCTCGACCCGGCCCTGCGTAGGGCCGCCCGCGCTCGGATGGTCAACCAGCGCATCGAGGTCATGACCAACGCCATGGCCGAGGAGATAACCGCAGAGTGTGTCAAGCTCAAGGACGACAGGAACATAGACACCGAGAACGTGATCTGGACCGCCGGCAACCGCCCCAACGTCGGGATCGAGGCCGAAGGGCTCCCGATCGACGAGAGAACCGGCATAAAGGTGGACAGGTACCTCCGGGTCGAGGGGTTCTCCAACGTCTGGTCCATCGGGGACTGCGCCGCCGTCCCGGATATCCATGCAGAGGACGGCAAGATCATTCCGCCGACCGCCCAGGCTGCCGTTCAACAGGGCCACGTGGTTGCCCGCAACATCCTCGCCACCATCGACGGCAGGGAGGACGAGCTGGAAGAGTTCCAGTATCGGCCATTGGGCCAGCTCGTCGAGCTCGGGAGCGACTTCGCGGTGAACGAGGTGATGGGGGTCCGCTTCACCGGTGTACTCGCTGCGGTCTTCTGGCGTCTGGCGTACCTGGTGCGCCTCAACAGCCCTCAGAGCAAGGCTCGCGTCGCCGCCGACTGGATCCTGGGCCTCTTCTTGAGACCAGCCGTTACCCAGACCCGGGGCACCTCCGAGCGGTGACCCTCTCTCCCTTGAGAGAGGGGCACAAAGGTGTTACGTTAGCCGCGCCGGAGAATATCGAGGGATGGTGTATGGTGGCGCGTGAGATCTGGCGAGAGGTTTCTACATGACCTTCGCCAACCAGCTTACCCTGATCCGGCTCGTCGCGGTGGTGCCCGTCATGATCGCCTTGTCCTTGCCGTTTGAGTGGGCCCGCGTCGCGGCGGTCATTATCTACGTCGGGGCTATCCTCACCGACTACTTCGACGGCATCGTCGCCCGCCGGAGCAACGACGTGACGGGTTTCGGCAAGCTGATGGATTCCATCGCCGACAAGGCTCTGATAGTCTCGATATTCTTCGCTCTGGTGGGCGAGGGCTCGATGGCCGCCTGGATGGCGGCGATCATGGTGATC
>DASZKL010000226.1:0-1690 GCA_035947015.1 Rubrobacteraceae bacterium | reverse complement strand
GCCTGCTCGAGGTCGGAGATCACATCCTCCGGGTGCTCGATACCTACGGAGAGCCGGATCAGGTTCTCCTTCACCCCGAGCCGCTCCCGGCGAGAGGCCGAGAGCTCTCGGTGCGAGGACGTGGCTGGGTGTATGGCGAGGGTGTAGATATCGCCTAGAGACGGGGCCCGCACGCAAAGATTCAGAGCGTTCAGGAACTCGAAGGCCGCCTCCCGACCCTCGGCCTCCAGCTCGAAGGAGACGAGACCACCGGTGTCCGAGAGTGCCCGCCGGGCTACCTCGTGGTCAGGATGATCCTCGAGTGCGGGGTGATGGACCTTTTCAACCTTCGAGTTGGAGGCGAGGCGAGCGGAGATCACGCGCGCGTTCTCGCACTGCCTGGCCATCCGCAGGGGCAGGGTCTTCAGACCCCTGTGCGCGAGCCAGGCTTCGAAGGTGCCCAGAGTGCCGCCTACTAGCTTGCGGATCTGATCCAGCGCCCCGTCGTAGGGGGGCCCCGCTACTACTACCCCGGCCGTCAGGTCGCCGTGGCCGCTCAAGTACTTGGTCGCGCTGTGAACGACGATATCCGCGCCGAGGGCCAGCGGGCGCTGGAGGTAGGGGGTACCGAAGGTGTTATCCACAACGAGGACGGCGCCGCTCGGGCGCGTGATCCCGGCGATGCCCGAGGTGTCGGCCACCCGGAGGAGCGGGTTGGAGATGGTCTCGATGACGACTGCGCGGGGCCTGTACTCCGCAACCTTCATCTCAACTGCCCCGAGGTCGTTGACGTCGACGAACCGCACCTCGACCCCGTTCGCGCCGAAGATCTGCAAGAGCAGCGTCGCCGTCGAGCCGTAGAGCTGCTCGGCGGCCAGAACCGTGGCTCCCGGACCGAGCTCCGCCGCCGCCAGAGCGGCGTGCATGGCGGCCATCCCCGAGGCGAAGGCGAACGCCCGGCCAGAGCCTTCGAGAGACCCGAGCGCCTCCTCGAAGGCGACGACGGTCGGGTTGTCGTAGCGGGCGTAGCTGTAGCCCTCCTGCTCACCTCCCAGTATGCGGTCGGTGGTCTCGATGTCAGGGTGGGAGAAGGTTGTGGAGGCGTAGATGGGGGTCGAGATCGGAAAGAAGCCGCCGTCCTTTCGTCCGCCAGCCCGGCGCTCGCCGGAGTGGACGGCGCGGGTCTCGAAACGTTTCGGCTGCTCCATGGTGGCCTATAGTAACCTACCAGGACGCGAGGTTTAACGGGATGAGCCTGGACGCAGGGGAAAAGATCGACTACTTCGGGCAGACCCCGGCGAACGAGTGCAGAGCACTCCCATACGTCCCGGGTCTCTTCCTTCACGGGCCCGTGGTGATGGCTTGGTTCTTGGAGAGCTCAGATCACTGGCGGTCCAGGGGACCTATGAAGTCGTTGCAGTCCGGCGATTGGCTATCCAGGGAGGGGTCGGCATTTACCACCACTTCCCCACCGGGACCGCAGATGATCTCATCCGCTTCGCCGTCTTGCGCAAGGAAGATATCGTGGCCCGGACCTCCGTTGAGAATATCTCTACCCGGACCCCCGATGTGTGGCCCGCGCACGTCTACTTCGACGGGGATGCCTTCGTCGGCTTCGTGGACTTCGAGTCCCTGGTATCGGCCCCTCCCGTCCTCGACCTGGCGCAGCTCATCGGCCACTTCGGGGGGTGGGACGCCAGGGAGGACGCGC
>DASZKL010000225.1:0-3175 GCA_035947015.1 Rubrobacteraceae bacterium | reverse complement strand
ACGCCCAGGCCGCTCACGACGCCAGCCGTCACCGCCCCGAGCCGGCCCCACGGGTGGCCGATGGCGTAGACCAGCCCGCCGACGCGCAGCTTGTCGGAGTCTCCGACGGGCGCGGTCGGCAGGTCGCCGAGTGCTTCCTCGATGCGGAGCAGCGCGAGATCCAGGTCGCTGCTACGCTTCACGACCTCGGCGTCGAACGGTCGGCCGTCGTGCAAGACCACCTTGACGCGTGCCCCTCGCCGTCCCCCGGCGACGACGTGGTGGTTCGTCAGGACGAGGCTGTCCTCGTCCCAGACCACGCCGGCTCCGACCCCGCGGCCCCAGCTCTGCACCTGCACGACGCTCTCGTGCGCGCGCCCGATCATCTCCGCGCTCGCCGACGAGACCGACTCCGCCGAAGGTGCCAAGGCCATCTCGGTGCCCCCTAACCGCGTTCGCCGACTGGTACCTGCAGCGTCTGGAGCTCGCCGCCCCGGATCACGCCGACAGGGACCTCCCGACCCACCCTCTCCCCGGTGAGCAGCACCAGCAGGTCCTCGGTGTCCTCGACCGGCTGGCCGTCGAGCGTCGCCAGGATGTCACCGATTATGAGGCCGCCCTGCCCGGCGGGACTGCCTTCCTCAACCCCGACGACCAGGAGACCGCCTCTCTGCGTGAGGCCAAGCCTTTGCCCGTCGGGCAGGCGCACCGGCTGGCTCAGGATTCCCAGGTAGCCGCGCTTGACGGAGCCTCGCTCTTCGAGGGTTCTGGCAACGCGCCAGGCAAGCTCGGCAGGGATGGCGAGCGCCGCACCCCGCGCGAGCCCGGTCGTCATGATCCCGAGCACGTTCCCCCGCGCGTCGATGAGCGGGCCGCCCGAAAAGCCGGGGTACGGCGTCGCGTCAGTCTGGATGTATCGCTCGAGCCTCGCCCCCCGCCACGTGCGCATCGGGCCTCCTACGGAGCCTACGACGCCCAGAGACGCCCTCGGCCCCTCACCGCGACCGGGGCTCCCCACCGCCAGCGCGAGCTGACCGATGCGGGCCGCACCCTCGGCGGGCGTAGCCGCCTCGACGTCGAGTCCCTCGACCCGCAGTACGGCCAGATCCGTCGAGTGGTCCCTGCCCACGAACTGCGCTGGGAGCGCGCGCCCGTCGGCAGCTCCCACCGTCAGATCCTCCTCGCGCTCCAGCGCGTGGCTCGCCGTCAGCACCACGTTCGGCGCGTAGATTATGCCGCTCGCCGGGCGGCGCCTCCTGCCGTTCACCCGCACCACCGACTTGCCGACCTTCTCCACCGCGTCGGCCATCCCGTCGGACAGCGCCGCTAGCAGATCCGCACTCTCTCTTTCCATGTGTTCCTCTCCTGCTTCGGTTCTTGCTTGCGCAGATACTCTATCCCTGGAAAGGAGAGGGGACATCGCCCGTTCGGCTAGTCTTTGCCCGGAAGAACGGTTAGTCCCCTGAAGCTCGCCCTTGGTTGCTTACCTCGTTCCTGGAAGACGCCTTCGGAGGTCGGTGGGTTCTCGTGTTGTTGGTTCAGAGGCCTGCGCCTCTCTAGACAAACGTCACCTCTTCGACGAAGACGCGCACAAGTTTTCCCGTGTCGCAGAAATTAGGGATGTCGGCAAGGGTCGCCTCGCCTTCCGGGCTGCCAAGCCCACCTTGCATGGCCTCAAGGCTGTCAAAGTAGAGTTCGCCGAATCCGTCGTAAGGTGGCTCTTTGCCCTCGAGGTCAGGCAGCGCGTGGTTCTGGACGAACCCCCTGAGCCCCGGTATCTGCTGCAAAATCGGGGCGTGGGTGTTCTTCCAGTAATTGCTGAACTCCTCCCTGCTCATGCCCTCCCTCCTTGACAGCACGGTGACGTACTTGATCATGCTCGCTCTCCTCCTTCAGGTGCACTTATCCCCGCAGTATGCTGCCATCCAGAGAAGTCAGACGCACCCGCCGAAGACGATGCAGAACACCGCTCGGGTCACCGTGAGCTACATCTGGCCTGATCGTGGGGAGATCCCGCGCGGGCTCACCACGGTATCGGGCGCCGGTCGCGGAAGAAGCCGCCGGTAGGTCCGCCGTTGGGGAGCGTTGCGGCCCAGACAGGGGTGTCGGCACCCTCCTGGACCGGACGCGGGGCGCGAGAGCTGCCCATGTCGGTCTGGACCCAGCCGGGGCAGACGGAGTTGACGAGGATTCCGCTGCCGCGCAGCTCGGAGGCAAGGATGCGGGTGAGGGCGTTGAGGGCGGTCTTGGAGACCCGGTAACCCGGGGAGCCGCCACCCATGTCCTCGAGGGCTCCCATGCCGCTCGAGACGTTGACGATCCTCCCGTAGTCGTGGCGTTGCATGAACGGGACGGCCAGCTCGCAGAGGCGCCACGCGCCGAAGAGGTTGGCCTCGAGCGCCTCCCGCACGCGCCTCAGGTCGGCGTTCACGCCGCGCTGGCCCTCATCGTTGGAGATCCCGGCGTTGTTCACCAGGATGTCCAGCCGCCCGAACTCCTCCTCGACGAAGGGCGCGAGCCGGCCCACGCTCTCCTCGTCGGCCACGTCGAGCTGGTGGACGACGACCTTCCCGGAGAGTTTCTCCGCCGCCCTTTTGCCGCTCTCTTCGTCCCGGGAGCCCAGGATCACCGCGATATCTCTCTCGGCGAGCTGACGGCAGATCTCGAGTCCTATCCCTCTGTTTGCCCCGCTCACCAGCGCGACACGCCCGTTCTGCGTCATGGAACCTCCAGATCCGAGATCAGTGCCCGGAAGATACTACATCGTGAGCAGGCCGAACGCCCTCTCCACTGCCTCTTCCGAAGAGGATGCTACCGACACGTGCTCACCCAGCTCCCAACTCGTTAGCGCCACCACCGGGCGCCCGACCTTCAGGGCGAGACCGATCTCGGATAGCGTCCCGTACTCGCCACCGACGGCGATGACGACCTCCCCCGAGCAGACGACCGCCAGGTTCCTCGCGTGCCCCGTGCCTGTGGCTATCGAGAAGGACAGAAACTCGTTCGCCTTCCGCCTGTCCTCGTCCGGCAGGATGCCGATGGCCACGCCGCCCCCCTCCGTGGCGCCGCGGGCTGCGGCCTCCATCACGCCTGAGCGCCCGCCGCAGACGACGGTCCCGCCCCTCTCGGCGACGAGGCGACCGAGCTGCCTGGCCTTCTCGTAGAGCTCCCCCGATGCGGTGCCCGAGCCGACAAC
>DASZKL010000224.1:0-2070 GCA_035947015.1 Rubrobacteraceae bacterium | reverse complement strand
ACGCCGGCCAGCTCGCGGTCTACGACGACATAGACGAGGAGCTGCGCGAGGCCGTCGAGGACGTGGTGCTGAACCGCAGAGACGATTCGACCGAGCGTCTGCTGGAGCTGGCGGAGAAATACCGGGACCAGGGCGACGCCGCCGGGGACGAGAAGGACCTGGAGTGGCGGACCTGGCCGGTCGCGAAGCGGCTGGAGCACGCGCTGGTCAAGGGCATCGCCGAGTACGTCGAGGATGACACCGAAGAGGCGCGGCAGAAGTTTGACCGGCCGATAGAGGTCATCGAGGGTCCCCTAATGGACGGGATGAACGTGGTCGGGGATCTGTTCGGCGCTGGCAAGATGTTCCTGCCCCAGGTGGTCAAGAGCGCGCGCGTGATGAAGAAGGCCGTCGCGTACCTCATACCGTTTATCGAGGCGGAGAAGGGCGAGGCCCGGAAGCCCAACGGCACGGTCATAATGGCGACCGTGAAGGGCGACGTACACGACATCGGCAAGAACATAGTCGGGGTAGTCCTGCAGTGCAACAACTTCGAGGTCATAGACCTCGGGGTGATGGTTCCGGCCGCTAAGATCCTGGAAACTGCCAAAGAGAAGGGCGCAGACATTATCGGGCTCTCGGGGCTCATCACGCCTTCCCTGGACGAGATGGTCCATGTTGCCTCCGAGATGCAGCGTGAGGGGTTCAACATACCGCTGCTCATCGGCGGGGCGACGACCTCGCAGACGCACACGGCGGTCAAGATCGCGCCTGGTTACGAGCAACCTACGATCCATGTGAAGGACGCCTCGCGCGCCGTGGGCGTGGCCCAGAACCTGGTGAGCGAGGGCCGCCGGGAGAGCTACGCGGAGCAAATCGCCACCGAGTACGAAGAGGTGCGCACCAAGCACGCCGGGCGCCGCTCCAAGACCAGGCTGGCCACGCTGGAGAGGGCGCGGGCCAACAAGACGAAGATAGAGTGGGAAGGGTACGCCCCGCCGAGGCCGAACGTACTCGGGATCAGGGCCTTCGACGACTACCCGCTGGAAGAGATCCGCCCTTACATAGACTGGACGCCCTTCTTCCACTCCTGGCAGATGAAGGCCAGCTACCCCAAGATCCTGAACGACCCCGAGAAGGGCGAGGAGGCCCGTAAGCTCTTCGAGGAGGCCCAGAACCTCCTGGACCGCGCCATCGAGGAAGGTTGGCTAAAGACCCGCGCGGTCATCGGCCTATTCCCGGCCAACGCGCTGCCGAACGACGACGTGGAGGTCTACACCGACGAGTCGCGCACTGAGGTGCTGACGGAGCTCCACTTCCTGCGCCAGCAGAAGCAGAAGCCGCCGGGCCGTCCCAACCAGTCTCTGGTCGACTTCGTCGCGCCGAAGGATACGGGGCTCGAGGACTACGTCGGTCTCTTCGCCGTGACCGCCGGGATCGGAGCGGACGAGATAGCGCAGCGCTTCGAGGAGGAGAACGACGACTACAACGCCATTATGATCAAAGCCCTCGCCGACCGCCTAGCCGAGGCGTTTGCCGAGCTGATGCACAAGAAGGTCCGCAAGGAGATCTGGGGCTACGCGGCGGACGAGGACCTGGACAACGAGGACCTCATCCGGGAGGAGTACCGTGGCATCCGCCCCGCCCCCGGCTACCCAGCCTGTCCCGAACACACCGAGAAGCGCACCCTCTGGGAGCTTCTGGACGTGGAGGAAAACGCTGGCATCACGCTCACCGAGAGCTGCGCAATGTCACCCGGCGCGGCGGTCAGCGGCTACTACTTCTCCCACCCCGACTCCCGCTACTTCGGCGTCGCCGAGATAGGGCGCGACCAGGTATCTGACTACGCGGAGCGCAAAGGAATGACTCTCGAAGAGGCCGAGAAGTGGCTCTCCCCGAACCTCGCCTACGACCCCGACGAGCGAAACGGCGACAACAGGCAGACGGAGGTCCCTCAGGCCCAGAGCAAGTCCGCGGGGTAAGAAGGGGGCAAGCACCTCGCTCCAAACCCAAAGAAAGGAGGGCCGGGGCACTTGAGGCTCCGGCCCACTCTATACTTTTTCGGTAACCCGGATCCGGCATTTACTGGCG
>DASZKL010000223.1:0-1746 GCA_035947015.1 Rubrobacteraceae bacterium | reverse complement strand
CTTGACGCCCTGTATTGTTGGGCTGGCTAGATGTGTTATCAGCCAAGAAACCTGCCCTACCAGCCCTTATGGGCATCCTTTAGCTTGGCTACCAGCCGATCCACCTGCTCATCCCCCAGCCAGTTAGTGAAGAGTACGAAGTGCGCGTCTCCGGTGCGATCTATCCGGATGAGAGCTATTTTGATTCCATGGGTAGTGTTGGTGCGGTAGAAAGTAGCGGTGGCGGTGTTGGTGTGGTAGAAAGCCCTTCTCTACACCCCGTTGCAACGCGGGATGGGGGGTCGACGAAGACGTAGGGTGAGATAGAGGTTGGCGAGAAGATGAGAGCGTTCATATTTCCGGGACAGGGCGGCGGGGTGTTGGAACCGACGGAGGAGCTTCTGCCGAGGATCCGCCGGGTCGTCGGGGAGCGCGTCCCGGACCAGGTCAAGCTCTTCGCCCGCGCCGCCCAGGACGCCGACGAGAGCCTCGAGTTGCACGTGCGCCCTGACGTGGTGGCCGGACACTCGCTGGGGGAGTACAGCGCGGCCTACGCCGCCGGGTGCTTCGACTTCGAGACCGGCCTCTGGCTGGTGGCAGAGCGCGACCGGTTCCTCGCGGAGGCCGCCAGGGAGACCCCGGGGGGGATGGTGGCGATCCTCAAGGCGGATCCCCGGGAGGTCGAGGAGATCCTCGAGGAGACCGAAGGGTCGGTAATAGCCAACTATAACTCCCCACGCCAGACGGTGGTCTCCGGGCTGCGCGGCGCCCTGGGGGACGCGGTCTCCAGGATAAGGGGGCGCAAGATCCCCCTCAACGTCTCCTTCGCGGCTCACTCACCCTACGTGGCGGCGGCCGGCGAGAAGATGCGCGAGGTACTCGACACCGTCGACTTCCGCGTACCGGAGGTCCCTGTAGTCAGCGCCATAGACGGGGCTGTGCTCACGAGCGCCGAGGCGGTCAAGGAGGCCCTCAAGCGGCAGATGGTCGCGCCCGTCCGCTGGGTCAAGGTCGTCGAGACCCTGGCCCGGATGCGGGTCGAGGAGTGGATCGAACTCGGCGGCAGCAGCGTCCTCATCCGGATGCTGAAGGACTTCGAACTTCCTTCCGTGAGAGGCATGACCTTCGAGGACCTGCGGGCCCGTCTATCGCAGCAGGCTCAAAACCTTCTGCCGCGCCAGAACGGGGATTAAGGCTACAGATTTCAGGTCTCAGGTCTTGCTGACGCCTTAAGCCCTACCTCGTTGCTTCGGCCTCTGCCTCTTCCCTGGCTTCCTCCTGGGGAATGGCGCCGCCGGAGATCGCCACGATATCCTCCTCGATCGAGGATACTGTGCCGTCCATGCTCGCCCACACTCCGACGGAGAAGCCCTCGTCCACGGGCTCTCCGATCTGCTGCTCGTAGGCGACCTCCTCACCCTCGGAGACGAGCGCTGTCGCGGGCTTCAAGAAGCGGCCGCCTAGCGGGATGCTAACGCCGCTGACCTCGCCGACTAGCGAGACGATGCCCTCCTTGGGTGCCTTGGTCTTTATTTCGGCGTACTCCTTGCTCTGCGTGTCCTTCGGGATGAGCAAGAGGCCGTTGGTAGTCCGGCGCACGTAGGCGTCGCCGCTCCCCAGCTCCTCGATGCCCATCTCGTTCAGGTAAGGGCCGCCGTCTATGACGGAGAGGTGGTGCGAGTTGTCTACGTCCACCCCAGCTATGCCAACGACCTCGGTGACCGAGGCCCCGAGCGGTATCTCGTAGACCTTGAGCTCGAGGTCAGG
>DASZKL010000222.1:0-5276 GCA_035947015.1 Rubrobacteraceae bacterium | reverse complement strand
CCGGAGCACGGTGTCTTGCCAGCTCTCGCGCGCGCCGGGACCGAAGAACGCTTCGACGAGGTAGCGTCCAGCGACCTCGTTCTCGTAGAAGGGGCCATGCGTTACGTGGGACTCGATATAGCTGCGTAGCTGGGCGGAGATCAGATTGCCGAGCACGTAGTTGTGGTAGTAGACAGGGGCGACCGCGACGTGGATCTTGGCCGCCCAATCGGGCTCGTCTCTGCCTGGTGGGCGCTCTACGAGCTGGAGCCGCTCGACCAGGTCCCACCAGAGCGAGTTCAGGTCCGCGCGATCGGGGTCGGCGTAGAGCTTCCGCTCGAAGTTGAAGACCACGAGCGCCCAGCGGGTGAAGACCAGCCTGTCGGCCCGGCGGCGGGCGGCGAGCCTCTCCGCGGCAAGCTCTTCTCGTGGGACTCCGGCGATCTTCTCCAGCCATCCTGGCTCCTCGGCGAGCGAACCCATCATCAGCGCTATGGCCTCGGTAGTGCACGTGTGGGCCACTGTTCGCAGGAAGTAGGGTAGCCTCGGGTTTAGGTGCCGGTCGTAGACGGCGTGGCCGAACTCGTGGAGCATCGTGTTCATCCAGTAGGCGTCGGTCCGGATGTTGGCGAGCACCCGCACGTCGTAGGGGTACTCCCGTCCGACAGAGAGGCAGAATGCGTGCTGGTTCTTGCCGGCCCTTCCGTAGAGGTCGCTCCTCGCCATCACGCCCCGCACGTCGAGACCCAGAGAGTCGTAGGTCTTGAGCGTCAGATCCCCGACATCCTTGTCTCTGAAGTAGCGGTCCACGTAGAGGTCGGGATCCTCCGGGGGTTCCTGAAAGAACGGGTCGTATAGATGCCAGGGCCTGACGACCTCGGCGCCGAACTCTCGCTCGAGCCTCGCGTCGAGGTCCGCTCTGAGCCTCTTGAACGGGGCATCGGTCGCGGACTCGAGGTCGGCCATGATCCGGTCGAGCTCCGCGGCGACTATCTCCTGCAGATCCAGGGAGCGGTGGTAGTGGTCGGGGTAGCCGGCTTCGCGAGCGAGCCGGTTTCTCAGGCGGGCGAGCTCGCGCACGGTCTCCTCTACCTCCCTGCCTACGGTTTTCGAGGCCTCCCAGACCTCCCGACGCAGGGCGCCGTCGCCGGAGGACCGGAGGATCTCCCTGATCTCGTTCTCCCCGACCTCCCTGCCCTCGACGACGCCTCGGTGGTTGCCGTAGACGGCGTTCGCCCTGGCTTCGAGTTCCTGTATCCTCTGCAGGATCTCCTCGTCACCCTGGTGCCCGGCGAACGCCTGGTAGAGCACCTCGACCTGACGCCGCAAGAGCGAGTCCTCTAGAGCGTCCCGCTCCTCGTGCCAGCGTGCAACTTTCTCGTAGCCGTCCCTGTCGGCGAAGAGCCTGGTGTACTCCATCCCGGCGCGGACGTACTCTCTCTGGGCTTCCTCGGTCCCCGTGATCGCGAGCCTCCACCACGCTTCTCTCGCGGCTTTCTCGGCCGGCGCGACGCGTGCTTCTAACCGGGAGATGAACCTCTCTATCTCGGCAGGGGAAGACAACGTGCTCCTTCCGTAGCGGGTCTCTGATAGGTTAACTACGGGCGGCGCGGGCGCGCCGGTTGCCGAGCCAGATCACGACGAGCAAAACGATGATGCCCAAAGTACCAAACTGCAGCAATCCCTCAGGCAGCCCCTGGCCACCGACGACGAGCACGGCCACGAAGACCAGTGCCAGCGCCGCGTATCCGGCCGCTCGGTAGGCGAAGTAGGACACCACGAGCCCGACCAGGGTGTACACGATAGGCAGGAAGGGGGTAAGCGCGGCTGTAAAGGCGAGGAGACCGGGGTCAGCCACCCCCGTGGCCCAGAGCCCGATCTGGCCGGCCGCGATAAACGCCAGGAAGGCAGCGACGAAGCTTATGGCGCCGGTCCTCCACGTTATCGGTTCGGGTTCGAAGTAGTGCGGCTCGTACCAGCGCGCCTCGCGCACCTCGTAGCGCCCCCGGCGCCTGCCGTCCCCCGCATCCCGGCGACCGTCCGGCTCTTTATCTTTCCTGCGAAAGCGGCCGCGCAGGCGCTCACCTAGAGCTGGGCCGGACTCGCGCTCCTGGCGGCGGGCGGCGAGCTCGTCTTCCATAGAACCGAAGTCCAGGCCGGCGAGCTGGTCGGCGGCGTGGGCGAGATCTAGGGCCTCGTCGTGCTGGCGACGGCGGTTCGGGTCCGAGAGGACGGCGTGGGCCTCCTGGAGGAGCGAGAACTCTTGTGTGCTCCCGCCCTCCAAATCCGGGTGACGGTCCTTCGCCAGCTTGCGGTACGCGGTCCTGATCTCTTCCTGAGAGGCTTCTCGGGGGACGCCTAGCACGTCGTAGTAGTTGATCTGATCCGCCATCGTTTTCCTATTCTAACCCACCCATGCGCCCGCGGTATCGCCCCCGAGCGCCAGCCTTATCTCCTCTAGGCACCAGGAATCTGACTCCCTCTCGAGGGCCTCCTGCAGCGCCGCTTCCTCCCCCCCGATCTCACCGAGAGCCCACGCGGCGTGCCCGCGCACAAGCGGCGAGGAATCCTCGCGCAGGCACCGAACGAGCGCGGGAACCGCCTTCTCGAGTCGCAGATTTCCGGCGGCCACGCAACAGTTGCGCAGGAGCCCCGCCCTGCCCGGCCGGGTGAGGGGAGTTCGTGCGAAGCGACGCTCGAACTCCTCGTCGGTCCGGATCTCGAGCACCTCCTCTATCTCAAGGTACGACCCCACCCCTGCCTCCGACGAAAACTCCGGCCAGCTGCTCTTCGTGGCCTTCCTCGTGTTGTAAGGGCAGACCTCCTGGCAGACGTCGCAGCCGAAGGCCCAGTCGCCCAAAGCCCGGCGCAGGTCTCGGGGTATCTCACCTCGGTTCTCGATGGTCAGGTACGAGATGCACAGCCGGGCATCCACCACGCCGGGTGCTTTTATGGCCCCGGTCGGGCACTTATCCATGCAGCGCGTGCACCGTCCGCAGGTCCCCGTGCCCGGCGGGTCGGGCGCGAGCTCCAGGTCCACTACGAGGTCGGCGATAAAGAAGTAGGAGCCTACCCGGTCGTTGATCAGGCACGAGTTGCGCCCGAAAAACCCCAACCCCGCGTGCTGGGCCGCGGAGCGCTCCAGGAGCGGCACGGCGTCGGTGAACCCCCTGGCCTTGATCCTTACGCCCAGCTCCTCCTCGAGCTCTCTGCGCAGTCCGAACAGACGCTCCTTTATGACCTCGTGGTAGTCGCGTCCCCACCCGTAGCGGGCGACCCGGCCTCCGCCTTTCGTGTTCGCGGGATGGTCGCCGGGGTAGTACGAGACGCCCAAGGAGACGACGCTCTTCGCGCTCTTCTGCAGCTTGCGCGGGTCGGAGAGAAGCTCGACGGGTCGGTGCATGTAGCCCATGTCGGCTGCCATCCCGGCCTGCTGCCACTCCCGCAGCCGCTCGCCGCCCTCTTCGAGAGGCTCCGCGCGGCTCACGCCGACCAGATCGAAGCCCGCTTCCCTCGCCTTCTCCTCCAGGATGCGCCTCGCCTCGTCGCGTTTTGTCTGCTTGCCGTCCACTGCGTCTCCGATTGTACCCGCCCGATACGAAGGAGAGGCGCACCCAAGGGTAGAGGAGTAGCGAGGTGCAGACGATCGCTCCAAGACTCGCTGGCTCGTAACGCCTGGTAGGTAACTTGTGGGAGACGATGATGCTGTAGAGTGGTGTCGTGACTGAAAGGGTACATAGACAACGGGCAGGTGTGAAGAGCACCCACGCCCCGTGGCTCGCGTGGTCCGTGTGCGCGCTCTCTCTAGCACTCAGTGCGCTCGACTTCGTCCTCATAGCCCTTATCCTGCGCCTGGACACCCCCGCCTATTTCTTCTGGCCCGAGTTGACGGTCCTCGCAATAGGCTACTCGGTGATCGGCGCCATCATCGCCTCGCGCCTCCCCGGCCATCCCATCGGCTGGATCTGCTGCGCTATAGGCCTTATAGCGGCGGTTGACCACTTCGGCGGCGAGTACTCCGTCTACGCCTTACTGGCACAACCTGACCCACTTCCGGGCGGTATGGCGATGCTCTGGCTGCAGGATTGGTTGTGGATGTTGTTTATCGGCCTCATTGTGTTCTTGCTCTTGCTGTTCCCCACAGGTCGTCTGCCCAGCAGCAGCTGGCGACCTTTCGCATGGGGGAGTGTGGTCGTGATCTTGGTAGCAGTGATACTGACCGCTTCCATGCCCCTACCCTCCAGCGTCGATGAAATTCAGAGCTACTTCGAGGAGCCTCCCTCCCCGATCCAGCTGTCCGTACTCCTCCTCGGGCTGGTCGCGGCGGCCTCCGTAGTCATAGGGAGGCGCAACGCGAGAGGAGTCGAGCGCCAGCAGATCAAGTGGCTCCTCTATGCTGCGCCTATATGGTTTTTCGGCAGCGTCCTCAAGATCGCCGTCTTCTACTTTGCGCTGGTAGAGGGACCCTGGGGCTTGCTGGTTGGCTATCTACTCGTGGCAGTAGGTGGTCTGGGAGGCCCCATCGCCATCGGCGTAGCCATTCTCCGCTACCGCCTATACGAGATAGACACCCTCATAAACCGCACCCTCGTCTACGGAGCTCTGACTGCGGCGTTGGTGGCGGTGTACGTAGGCAGCGTAGTGGCGCTGCAGGGGCTCTTGCGCGCCCTCACCGGAGGGGAGTCTCAACTTGCGATAGTCGCCTCCACGCTGGCGGTTGCCGCTATGTTCACCCCCCTAAGACGCGGTATCCAAGCGTTTATAGACAGGCGCTTCTACAGACGCAAGTACGATGCGACAAAGACACTGGAGGCATTCGCGGCCAAGCTCAGGGACGAGACAGATCTGGACTCCTTGAACGCCGAGCTTGTCGGAGCAGTGCGGGAGACGATGCACCCTGCCCACGTCTCTCTCTGGCTACGTCCCGCCAAAGGTGAAGCGAAGGGTAGAGGCACCTCAGAGCTGAAGTAGGCCCACCCCGACTCTTCGTCTACCCTCTTAATCGCGGCTGCTGTGGCTTGCCCATGCTCGGCGTCCAGTGGCTGTAGCGGTCTAGGGTTTGGGAGATGGCTTAGGTGCACCAGGAGGTGCTGGACCAGAGCGGGGAGGGTGCGGGTTAGTTCAGCACAAACGAAAACCCTTTATCTAGGCCGTTTCCGCTCTCCGGCGAACGGGTACGAACGCCTCTAAGAAAGGTGTATATTTACCTGAAAGGGGCTAGGAACTCTTCGAAAGGAGGATCATCGTGGCGATATCTACGGTCAACCCGGCGACGGGTGAGGAGATCAGGACCTTCG
>DASZKL010000221.1:0-7957 GCA_035947015.1 Rubrobacteraceae bacterium | reverse complement strand
GCGCGCCTTGCTCGTTTGAGCGGCTCGTTGCACGGTTTTCGTGCGCGTGCTAAGTTAGCGCAAATTTGATCGGGGCCCGCGGCTCTGGAGGGTTCCCGGCAAACGGCGGGGGAGACGTTTATCGGAGTAAATGGGGTCAGGAGTTTGCCTGCGAGGGTCGGGCTGTTTCTGGCACTGATCCTCACGGGGGCTCTCTCCGCCGGGTGTGGGGGTGGGGGGGACGAGGCGACGGTTCCGCCCGCGACGACACCCGCTCCTGCCAGCCCCGCCGCGGGAGAAGGCACCGTCGGGATCGGACAGGCCGAGACCATAAAGGATGTGCCCTTCTCGCTCAACACCGAGGAACCCATCCCGCCGGACTTCAAGGAAGCGTATCAGCGACGGGCCCTGATCTCGGTGCAGTTCTACAAGGTGGGAGAGGACCCCTTCTATCCGCAGGGGCTTGGTCCCGACGAGCGGGTCCGAAACACCATGGAAAGGTTGCGATCCCGCTACCCAACCGTGGAATTCTTCAGCTACGACATCGACAATCCCGGCCCGGCTGAGAACGCCGAGAAGCTCGAGCCTGGCCAGTACGGTACGCTCGCGGCGCAGCTCGGAGTCGGGTATACACCATTCGTAGCGATGCTAGCGCCGAGCGGCGACCAGTACGTGATCACGAACCTCTTCCAGGGCTACGTCCCGCAACCGATCCTAAACCAGGCGCTCTTCGACCTCTCGGCTATACAGGTCGAGACCAACACGAGCGACTTCGATGTGGTACTTGAGCAGATCGAGCTGACCGAGACCGGCGGCGGTATCGAGTACTTCACCGTGCAGAACCGCGGAAGGAGACCCGTTAATCTCCAGAACTTCACCTTGCGGGTACTGGATCCGGAGACTGCCGAGGTCAACCCTGACGCGCCGGGGGTCACGATCAACGAGGCTATCGTGCTCCAGCCCGAGCAGAGCGTCTCCATCGGACGGGTCCCCGACATCGTAGACGCCGACGGCGAGCGGGTGGGTGGAACGTTCGAGGGGGGCACGGCGCTAGACCTGGCCCCAGGAGACCAGGTGGCCCTTCTCGATTCGGGCGGCGCGGTCGCCTCGACCATCACGGTTTAGAGGTAGGCTTCAGGCATCGGGTCTGGGGCTACAGGTATATTGCTGATGCCTGTAGTCTAGCTGCTGAAATCTGGCATTCGTGGGTTAAACTAGGCGGGCGATGAGCCACCCTGTATATCTGGATAACGCTGCGACGACGCCCGTTGACACTAGGGTGCTCGAGGCCATGCTCCCGCACCTAGGAGGGTGGCGCGGCAATCCCTCGTCGCTACACGCCGCGGGGGCCGCCGCCCGCGAGGCCGTCGAGGAGGCGCGCGAGCCGGTGGCCGAGCTCATCGGTGCCTCGTCTGAGCAGATCATCTTTACCAGCGGTGGTACCGAGGCCGACAACCTCGCGGTCCTCGGCCTCGCCCGCGCCGCCCCGCCGGAGAAGCGCCACGTCGTTGTCTCGCGCGTGGAGCACGCTGCGGTAAGGGATAGCGCGCTGCGCCTGGAATCTGAAGGTTTCGAGGTCACGTGGGTAGGGGTGGATGCGGACGGGCTCGTGGACCCGGCGGAGTTCGCGAACGCGCTGCGCTCGGAGACGGCGCTAGCCGCGGTTGTGTGGGCGAACAACGAGGTCGGTACCGTGGAGCCCATTGAAGAGCTTGCGGGTATCTGTGCCGAACGAGATGTCCCGCTCCACGCCGACGCGGTGCAGGCGGCCGGACGGCTGCCGCTGGACGTCGAGAGGGTACCGGTCTCGACGCTCGCCATCTCGGGACACAAGCTATACGGTCCGCAGGGGGTGGGTGCCCTCTACGTGCGCGAGGGTGTCTCGCTCGAGCCCGTTCTCTTCGGCGGCGGACAGGAGCGGGGCTTGAGGAGCGGCACCGAAAACGTGGCGGGTATCGCAGGCTTTGGGGCCGCGACCAGGCTCGCTCGCGAAGAGATGGACGAGAGGGTCCGACACGAGAGCGGGTTACGCGACCGCATCGTCGCCGGCGCGACGGGGATCTCGGACGTGCGCCTCAACGGCCACCCGAGCAAGCGGCTCTCGAACAACGTGCACCTCACCGTCGGGGGCGTCGAGGCCGAGGGACTCGTGCTGTTTCTGGATGCCCTGGGGTATGCCATCGGGAGCGGCTCGGCGTGTGCCTCCGGCGGGCACAAGGCGTCGCCGGTGCTGCTCGCGATGGGACGGGATGAGCGGGAAGCCTTCTCGTCTTTCAGGGTCACGGTAGGCAAGGACAACACGGCCGAGGAGGTCGAGGGCTTCCTCGAGGCGTTTTCGATGGCGGTCGCGCGGTTGCGCGAGATGTCGCCGCTTCATACCCAGGTCGAGAGCCGGTGACCGGCCGCTACAAACCGCAGGTGATCGAGCACCTCGTGCGTCCGCGCAACGTCGGCGAGCTTGCAGATGCCTCGGGCGGTGGGGAGTCGGGCGACGCGGCGTGCGGCGACGTCGCCAGGTTTACGGTGAGGGTGGAGGACAACGTCCTCACGGACGTCCGGTACAAGGCCTACGGCTGCGCCGCGTGCATCGCGGCCGGGTCGGCGCTGGCCGAGATGGTTGAGGGAAAACACCTGCTCGCCGCGGCGCAGACCTCTAGGGTAGATCTGGAAGGCTCTCTGGGAGGCCCGCTGCCGCTCGGCAAAGAGCATGCCCTGACGCTCGTTCTGGACGCGTTGCACAAGGCCATCGAGGATCACCTGAATCGCGGGGCGGGCGAGATGCTCGCCGAGGACTGCGGGGGCGCGAGAGGCGGCAAGAGCGTGGTCGCGGCCATGAGCGGTGGGGTAGATTCCGCCGTAACGGCTCTGCTTCTCAAGGAGGCCGGCTACGAGGTTGCCACGGTGACGTTCAGGTTGCACGACGGGGAGAAGGGCAGCCGGTCTTGCTGCTCGCCGGATACCGTGCTCTTCGCCCGCGACACCGCGCATCGGATGGGTTTGCCGCACTTCACGCTGAACCTGAAGGAGCTCTTCAACCGCCGCGTCATGCAGGACTTCGTCGGCTCGTACAAGGAGGGCAGAACCCCCAACCCGTGCGTCGCGTGTAACGCCCACGTCAAGTTCCACGCAGCGGCCTTCCTCGCAGACAGGCTCGGCTTTCACCACGTCGCGACAGGTCACTACGCGCGGGTCGCCGAAGGGCCGACGCTCGCCCGTCCGGTGGACGAGAAGAAGGATCAGACCTACGTCCTCTGGCCTGTGCCAAAGAGCCTGCTCGCGCGCACGGTCTTTCCACTGGGTGAGTACCGCAAGACTGAGGTGCGCGAGATCGCCGAAGAGCGGGGCCTCGCGGTCGCCTACACCCCGGAGAGCCAGGACATCTGCTTTATCCCGGACGGCGACTACCGGCGCTTTATCCGCAAGAAGGTTGCGCCAGAGCCAGGCGACGTCGTGGATGTCGGGGGTAAGGTGCTGGGTAAGCACGCTGGCGTTGTGGATTTCACTGTAGGGCAGCGGCGCGGCATAGGCCTCTCGGCCTCGACGCCGCTCTACGTGACCGAGGTGCGTCCCGAGTCCCAAGAGGTCGTAGTGGGTCGGAAGCGGGATCTCGAGGTGCCGGAGATTCGGGTCAAGAGCCTGAACTGGTTCCTGAGCCCCGACCAGGCGCGCCTCGCGCAGGTTCGCTACAACGGCGCCCCGGTACCGTGCGAGGTCGAGGAGGACGATGCGAACGGCGAGTGGATAGTGCGATTCAAGGAACCGGTAGTTGGCGTAGCCCCTGGCCAGTCGGCCGTTTTCTATACCGGAGAAGGTCAAATGGTCGTCGGCGGCGGCGTTGTATCCCGTCGCACATCCTAGCGCGTGCGGCGGGCCTACGATCGTAGTTATAATGCGGTCTCTCGGGACCTCGGGCGGGAGGTGCGGTAAGGCTTGGATGCTTTCGTGGAGTTGATGAAAGGAATACTCTACGCGGGGATCGCGGTGGCGTTCTTCGTGCTCGCGTGGATGTTCTTGAGGCTTGCTGGCGTCTTCTCCACAACCCAGCGCGCGATAAAGGAGGTCTCCGAACAGGTCGTGCCGCTCCTTGGCAAGACGCACGTGACGGTGGACAACATCAACAGCCAGCTTTCGCAGCTCGACGAGGCCGTCGGGGACGTGGCGGGCATGACGGACGAGCTGGACCAGACGACCACCGTAATAACCCGGGGCGTCAGGAGCGGCGTGATCAAGGTCTCCTCCGCGACGGCCGGGCTCTCTCGGGGTATCAGCACCTTTATCGGCGGTGAGAGGAAGCCGGGAGAGGAGGACTAAGTGGAGGGCTGGGGCAAGATCGTAACCGGAGTCGTGATCGGCGTGGCAGGCACGGTCTACGCGACGAATGAGGAGCTCCGCAAGCGATTGCCGAGGGCCGCACGCGACCTGCCGGATAACGTCCGCGAGCGCTTCGAGAGCGCCGTCTCGGCCGCCCGCGAGGCGTCTTCGCAGCGACGCGAGGAGATCCTGCGCGATCTGGAGCGCCACGACGCGGCCCACTCCGCGCGGTCCGTTCCCGCGGAGGCCGAACCGGCAACAGTGGAGTCGATCTCTACGACGGACGGTCGCCAGGAGGCTACGGAGAACGCCGAGGAGGAAACCCGTTGAGTGTCGGCCAGCCCCAGGAGGAGTACGCCTACCTCAAGGTTCCACCTTCTGAGGAGCTGAGATCTTGCGTTGGCCTCGTGCTCGCAGGGATGGCGGCGCGGGCAAGGGTTGGGGTCGGAGGGTTGGAGGAGGCCGTGGAGCTCCTCGAGGATTTCCACTCGGACGAAGCGCCGACTCACTTCCGCTTCTCCCTCAAGAACGAAGGTATCGTCGCCGAGGTCGAGGAGCGGCCCGCAACCGGCGAGACGCGTTGGCGCACCGTGGTAGAGCTGGTGTCGTGAGCCGGCGCTACAGGCGGCCGGACAAGGCGCGCACCCGGCTCCTTCTCGAGCGCTACCACCGGCAGGGCGACGAGGGTGCCCGCGAGCGCGTCATCCAGGAACAACTCCCTCTGGCAGAGTTCCTCGCCCGCAAGTTCGCAGGTCGCGGCGAGCCCGTGGACGACCTCGTGCAGGTCGCGTCGGTCGGGCTCATCAAGGCTGTAGATCGCTTCGACGTGGACCGGAACATAGAGTTCTCGACGTACGCCACCCCCAACATCCTCGGCGAGATAAAGCGCTATTTCAGGGACAAGGGCTGGGCGATGCGCGTCCCCCGCGGCCTCCAGGAGCTTAGGCAGTCGGCGAAGGAGGCCATCCGCGACGAGACAGTACGGACCGGACAATCACCCACGCTCCAGGAGCTCGCCACGATCCTGGACTCCGACGTCGAGAGCGTCGCCGAGGCCCTTACGCTCGGGCGGGCCTACAACACCGCGAGCCTCGATGCTCCCGTCAGCCAGGACGAGCCCGATGGGGACACCATCATGGACCTCCAGGCAGATGAGGGCTCCCCCATAGACGGCCTGGAGGACAAGATCCTGCTGCAAGAGGCGATCGGCGGCCTCAAGGACCAGCAGCAACAGATACTCAAGCTTCGCTTCAACGAAGGCAAGACTCAGACCGAGATCGCCGACCAGATCGGGGTGAGCCAGATGCACGTCTCCAGGCTGCTGCGGCGCGCCCTGGAGGACCTGCGTCGCGAGCTCGAGGCGCTGGAAAACAACCACTAGAAAAGTACAATAGCCCCAATGGAGCAGATGAAGAGCAGCGAGGTACGCCGGCGCTTTCTTGACTTTTTCGTCGAGAGAGACCACCGGCTCTACCCTAGTTCTTCCCTCATCCCGCACAACGACCCGACGGTCCTCCTGACCACCGCCGGGATGCAGCAGTTCATAACGTATTTCACAGGCCAGGACCGCCCGCCCGTCCCCAGGGCGACCAGCGCCCAGAAGTGCTTTCGAACCCAGGACATAGAGGACGTCGGCGACCCGAGCCACCTCACGTTCTTCGAGATGCTCGGGAACTTCTCCTTCGGCGATTACTTCAAGCGAGAGGCCATCGAGTGGGCCTGGGAGTTCCTCACTAAAGAGCTTGGCCTGCCACCCGAGCGGCTCTGGATCACGATCTTCGAAGGCGATGAGGACGCCCCCGAAGACCTCGAGGCCAAGGAGCTCTGGATGGGCGTCGGCGTGCCTGAGCACCGCATCTTCGGGCTCCCCAAGAGCGAGAATTGGTGGGGCCCCCCCGGTGATTCGGGCCCCTGCGGTCCGTGCTCGGAGATCTACTACGACTACGGCGAGGAGTTCGGCCTCGGCGACCCCCAGGAGGATCCGAAGTACGGCCCAGGGGGCGACGATGGCGAGCCGCGATTCCTGGAGATCTGGAACCTCGTCTTCAACCAGTACGAGCAACTCAAGGACGGCACCCTCAAGCCGCTAGCCAAGACCGGCATAGACACAGGGCTCGGCCTGGAGCGAACGACAGCCGTCGTGCAGGGCGTCCGTACCGTATACGAGACAGATCTCTACGCCCCGATCTTCGAGCGGGTCCACGAGTACACCGGCGTCCAGGCGGGCGAATCCCAGGCCACAGACAAGGCGCTCTACATCCTCGCAGACCACGCTAGGGGAACCGCCTTCCTTATCGCCGACGGCGTCAGGCCCGGTAACCAGCGCCGCGAATACGTTCTTAGACGCATAATACGCCGGATGACGCGTTACGGGTATGCGCGGCTTGGATTGAACGCGGAGCAGATCGCCGGGCTTGCCGAGGCGGTAGTGGACTACATGGGCGACTTCTACGACGAGTTGAGGGAGGCCCGGGAGGAGATACGCCGGACCGTCACGAGCGAGGCGGCGCGTTTCATAGACATCTACCACTCGGGGATGGGGTTCCTCGAGGCCGAGATCGGACGCCTGGCGGGAGGCCACTTCCCGGGTGAGGTCGCTTTCCTGTTGCATGACACCTATGGCTTTCCGGTCGAGGTCACGCGGGAGGTGTTGGCGGAGAGGGGGATCCCGCTCGACGAGGCTGGCTTTGAGCGGGCTATGACCGAGCAGAGGGAGCGGGCCCGGGAGGCAATGCAGGGCTACGAGCGGGTGGTAGCGGCGTTCGGTGACAGGGAGATAAAGAGCCGGTTCGTGGGCTACGAGCGGGAGCAGGTCGAGACCCGCATCCTCGCCGTCGAGCCCGTTCCCGGCGCCGAGGGCGAGCTCTACGTCGTGCTCGAGGAGAACCCTTTCTACGCCACGGGCGGCGGCCAGGTGGCGGACGTGGGTTGGGTAACATCCGAGAACGGACAGCTCGAGGTAATTGACTCCATCCCCGCCGCGGGCTACCAGGTGCTAAGGGCCAGGGTTGAGAGGGGCGATTTCCAGGTTGTCGACGGGGTAACAGCCTCCATAAACCGCGTCAGGCGCCAGCAGATAGAGGCAAACCATACCGCGACCCATATCTTGCATTGGGCTCTGCGTGCGGTCCTCGGCAAGGACGTCGTGCAGGCCGGCAGCTATGTGGGACCTGACAGGCTCCGCTTCGACTACCGGTACACCGGCAATGTCGGCGATGACGAGCTGCGCCGCATACAGGTGCTGTGTTTGCTCAAGATCACGGAGAACCAGCCGGTCAGGTACTACACGACCACGCTGGAGGAGGCCCGCAACCTCGGGGCGATCATGCTCTTCGGAGAGAAGTATGGCGATCTCGTGCGGGTGGTCGAGGTGGATGGGTTCTCTCGCGAGCTCTGCGGAGGGACGCACGTGCGGGGCACCGCCGAGGTCGGGGCCTTCAAGGTCCTCTCCAACAGAAAGCACGGCGCCGACCTCTACCGCATCGAGGTCATCACCGGCCGCGAGGCGCTCTACTACCTGATCGGGGCCGCCGAAAAGGCCGAGGAGATCTCCGGGTCGCTCCAGATCCACCCGGAGCGACTCGGAGATCTCCTCGGCCTTCTCGGTGGCCCCGATCAGGTAGTAGAGCGCCTCGCGACCGGTGATTACCTCGATGCGGTAGAGGTC
>DASZKL010000220.1:0-2682 GCA_035947015.1 Rubrobacteraceae bacterium | reverse complement strand
CTCCCGACCCCCGACGTGGTAGAGACGCTGTGAAGCGCGGCGGTATCATAAACGCGAACCTCGCTGGCTCCATAGGACGGCTGGGACACACCGACCTCGTCGTGGTCAGCGACGCCGGTCTGCCGATACCGCCAGGGCCAGCGGTCGTTGACCTCGCGTTCCAGTTCGGCGTCCCCGCCTTCGAGACCGTGCTCTCGGGGCTTCTCGAAGAGCTGGTGGTAGAGAGCGCCATCGCCGCCGAAGAGGTGGAGACGCGGAACCCGCGCTCCCACGAACTCCTCGAGACCCGGCTGCCGAATCTGGAGCTCATCCCCCACGAGGAGCTGAAGCGCACCGTAACCAGAGCGAAGCTCGTCGTCCGTACTGGCGAAGCCACACCCTACTCCAACGTCATCCTCCGCTGCGGGGTGCCATTCTAGGATGGGAGGATAGCTCCGAGAGAAATGTGTGCCCTCCGAAGGTAGGTGATGCGGGTGGGGCTCAGGATCTAGTGGTCCTGTGCCCCTTGCGCCGCTCGGCGGCGGCTCTCGCGCGGTCGTAGCTCATGCGGAAGAGGTCAACGGCTCCTGCCACATCTTCGGGCCCGCGGAGGTAGAAGCTTACGACGGCCGGGAATCCGCCCCTGTGTGGTTGTGCTGTGCCCTCCGAGATCAGCTCGTCGTGGACGGCTCTGGGGAACGGCAGGTCTGCCACGCCATCGTGGTGGACGTGCCCGATCTGACGTCGCCCGAACCTGTAGACGGAGACGGCACGCCCGTCTGGATCCGTGCTGACGCCGGGCCAACCAAGCACCTCGCGCTCGATCAGCGCCAGTAGTTCACCGTTCATCGGAACTCTCCTTCGCGGGTTGTCGCTGCGCTCGTAGGGTCACACAGAGAGGGATCGCGCGCATCGTACGAAGGTACGGTTCTCGGCCCCGACCTTCGTACGGTTTGCTCGAAGCCTATTCACCAGGGCTCGTAGAAGACCTCTTCTACGAATCTCGCTGCAACCCCGGGGCCCCTACGTTCGTATGATCATTGAGAAGGTTGGTATGGCGGACGCTCGGACTCTTCAGGTAGCCCGATGTGCTCCGAGGAACGAGAGGAGGCGTACGTTCGGTGGATATCTTAAGGATCGTGCTAGCGGTCATCCTTCCCCCGCTCGGGGTATTTTTGCAGGTAGGACTGACCAAGCACTTCTGGATCAATGTCCTCTTGACGATACTCGGGTTTGTGCCGGGTTTGGTCCACGCGGTGTGGGTTATCGCGACGTTCCCTAGAAAGGAGTGGTCTTCTTCGTGAAGACGCTAATGAAGCGCCTGTTGATAATAGGGGCACCTATCCTGTGGCGTAAGTACCAGCAGCGCCGCCGCAAGCGATAGAGCACCTCTAGAGTCGCCCACGGTGTCCCTCTGAAGGGTATCCGGCGTGCGGTCTCCGCCGGAGCCCTCGGGGTGCGCAGCGACGGGAGCTGGCGCCAGGGGAGACTCGCGAGGCCATGACCTTACGCCCTATAGGGGTTCGGGCGAGGGGAAGGGGTGCGAAGAGGAGCACTCCTTAGCAGGGTTTCCATCGGTGGGAAGGGCATCAACCCCTGCGAGTCGCAGGTGCGAAGAAGATCAGCCCGTGCGTCCGTAGCGGGCCGGGATCGAAGCCTGCGTGGTCGAGAATGCTCCTGAGCTCGCCGGGATCAAAGAACTTGATGCCGCCGAGCGAGAGGAACCGCTGGAGGTGGTGTCCGCGGGGTGTTCGGGAGCGGAGGATGCCCATGACGGCGAGGCGTCCACCGGGCTCGAGGATCCGGCGTGTCTCCCGCAGGGCGCGAGCTGGGTCCCCGAGCTCGTTGAGGGTGCCGCCGCAGACGGCCCCCGAGAAGCTGCTGTCGGCGAACGGCATCTCGTGAGCGTCAGCTCGCGCGAAAGATGGTTTGGCGCCGATATTGCGGGCGCGCCGGGCGGCTTCCTTGAGCATGAAGGGTGAGATGTCTATGCCCACCGCTTCGCCTCTGTCGTCGAGCATGCGGGCGAGGTTGCGCGTGTAGAGACCGGCGGAGCACCCGAGGTCGAGGTAGCGGCCGCCCCGCTGTAGACCGACCAGGTCGGAGATGGTCCGCAGCTCGCGGTCGGTCGGGAAGCGCTCGCCCGCGAGGAGGGTGAGGGAATGGACGCGCCAGAGGGGCTCGTAGGCGCGACCGGAGCCGGGGAGGAAGTTCGTGAGGTTGGCGAAGTTGTCGGCGCCGACGCGGTGCTCGAGCAGGTCCAGGTAGCCGTTTCTCACCTCGAACGTCTCGCCTGAGGTGGGCGATCGGACCTTGCCGCCCACGATCATGCCGTCGTCGTCGATGCCTCCCGCGTAGACGAGACCCCCGGTGTCTGAGGGTTGTGGCCTGACGATCGAGAGCAGCTCCTGTCGGAACATCTGGAGATCAAGCCTCGCTGGCGTTTGATCTCTCCACCTCTAACGGCGCCTTCTATCTCTGAGGCGCTGGAGGCGGATGTCGAAGCCGCGGACGGAGTCCATGAATGCGCCGGATTCGTCTGGACGCGCCACGGGTTTGGTAGTGGTGTAGCCGCCCTCGTGGTAGACCAGCGGACCCTTTCGCGTATCGCCCGTCCTGATCGCCACGACCCGCCCGAGAAAGAGGTCGTGGTCGCCGCCGGCGTAGGTATCCTCCAGCTCGCACTCGATGACGGCGAGCGCC
>DASZKL010000219.1:0-1618 GCA_035947015.1 Rubrobacteraceae bacterium | reverse complement strand
GTTGCGGGGGGTTCGCCTCGGGATGCTGCGGCCAGAGGTCTACCGGATGCAGGCGAGGGCCATCGCTGCCGCCGCTAGAGCGGTAGCCGAGGAAGGCTACGTCCCGGTAGTGGAGATCATGTTGCCGCTGGTCGGTTTCCCCTCCGAGCTAGCGAAAATGAGGGCGTTCATAGAGGAGGAGGTGGGCAAGACGCCCGCCAAGATCGGGACCATGATCGAACTACCCAGGGCGTGCGCCGTCGCTGGCGAGATAGCCGAAGACGCGGACTTCTTTTCGTTCGGCACTAACGATCTCACCCAGATGGTATGCGGTATGAGCCGCGATGACGCCGAGGAGAAGTTCCTCGCCGACTACCTGCAAGGCGGCCTGCTGCGAGAGAATCCATTCCAAACCCTCGACCAGCGGGGCGTCGGCGTCTTCGTCTCCATGGCCTGCGAGGGCGGTAGGGAGGCCAAGCCGTCGCTCAAGCTCGGGGTCTGCGGCGAGCATGGGGGAGACCCGAAGAGCATAGCCTTCTTCCACGAGGTCGGCCTCGACTACGTCTCTTGCTCGCCCTTCCGGGTGCCTATCGCGCGCTTGGTCGCGGCCCAGGTCGCCTCGGCAGAACGCGGGAGAGTGGTGAGTGCAGGCAGGTAGTCTTGAGCGAGATCGACCGGGCTTTCGACGCGCTTTCGCTCGGGGGCGACAGAAGGGAGGCGGTCGCGAACGTGAAGAGGCGAATCGGGCCACGTCACGACGCCTGCCGATTTAGAGCGGAAAGCTCTTGGACTGAGATCGCGCAGGCACGGAAGACGAGAAAAACGTCTAGGACCGGCTGATGGTTGTCGGGTCCCACACGGTGGCCTTGCCCAAGATCTCCGGACGCTGCTTAAAAAGCGGACGAAGCTGCTTGACTCAGCCGCGGGCGTGTGTTAGTTGTTTCGTCAATAGAAAAGCGATGCGTAATACGCAACAAAAATCGATGTGCTGGCGTATGACGTCGGTGGGCGTGGGAGGCCTTCGCCGGAGGCGGAGCGGGTCTCTGGTCCGTCCTGAGTTGCTTGGGCGTTGCGTCCTCGTCTCCGCGACACATACGGAGGATTAGCGGTGGAAGATAGGGCTAGGGTTGTGATCGTCGGAGCCGGCATCGTCGGCTGCAGCGCCGCTGAGCACCTGACGAAACTTGGCTGGCGAGACGTGGTGGTCCTGGATCAGGGGCCGCTCTTTGAGGCGGGCGGATCGACCTCGCACGCCCCTGGTCTCGTCTTCCAGACCAACCCGTCGAAGACGATGACTAACCTCGCGAGCCACGGCGTGAAGCGATACTCGGAGCTCGAGCTGGACGGGAAGCCGTGCTTCTATCAGGTGGGCGGCCTCGAGGTCGCGGCGACCACCAAGCGGTGGAAGGATCTGAAGAGGAAGCACGGGATCGCGACGTCGTGGGGCGTCGAGTCGGAGTTGCTCTCGCCCGAGGAGTGCGTCGAGAAGAGTCCGCTCGTGGACCCGGAGAAGATCCGGGGTGGCTTCTACGTGCCCTCCGACGGGATCGCCAAGGCCGTCAGGATAAGCGAGGCGATGGCGCGGGAGGCCCAGGCGCGAGGCGCGAAGTTCTACGGCGAGACCGAGGTGACGGGGATA
>DASZKL010000218.1:0-7546 GCA_035947015.1 Rubrobacteraceae bacterium | reverse complement strand
ATCATGAACCCGATCCTCGTCTTCAACATGCTCCTCGGCTACCTCTTCAACCTCTACAAGGGAAAACCGCTGGTGCGCGAAGGGGGGGTGATCATCGGAACCCATCCCATGCCGGCCAACTTCAACAAGATGCACCATCCGTCTTACATAGACCTCTGGAACGAGGTCTTCCCCGAGACGAACGACATCCACGAGATCCACAGCCGCTACGAGGAGAGGTACGCTCGAGATCCCTGGTACCGCACGCTCTACCGCAACTCCTACGCCTACCACGGCGCGCATCCCTTCACGGTGCTCTACTGGGCCGCACACGCCCTCGACCACGTCGGGGATGTGATCCTCGTCGGCGGCGACCCGATGACGACGAAGCGCATGAGCCTCAAGCGCGCCGACTCGGTCGTCGAAGGGCTCGAGATGGCGAAGGACACGGTCGGCCCGAGCCCGAGCGCCACCTACATGCACATCCCGCCGCTCTTCGTGTGCGAGGTCAGCTAGCCGCCGGAGAGCCGCCAAAGGCGCACCGCCGTGAGCTCGAACCAGACGAGCACCGCGGCGATAAAGATGTAGTAAGCCACGCTGGGAAGGAAGAGAAGCAACGTGGCGAGAACCCCTGTGGTGAGCGTGTAGCGGGCGTGACGCCTCCATAGGTCTTCCCTCCTGAACCGCCGCCACAGGAAGAACAGGGCGGGAAGCAGGGCGAATACGAAGAGCGCGAAGGCGAGGTCGTGGATGAAATTGTGGAGCGTCCGGGGGCCGGTGCTCTGCAAAGGGGGGTCGGTCTCGAAACCCATGAGCGCCATCGCCGCCCCGGCCACGAGGAGGAGGGTTGGGCCTGCGCGCGAGCCACGGCCATCCGTCGTTCCGAAGAATAATCCGGCGGCGAAGATCATCAGCAGAAGCCCAGAGAGGACGAAGTTCGCGACCTGCGCCCAGCCGTAGGGTCCGAGGGCCAGGCCGCTCGGCCAGGCGCCCGCGGGATCCCCGACCGGCCGCCAGCCAAGCCCGAGCATGAAGTCGTACTCGAGTACCGTCAGAGTGAGGAGTGTCGCCGCGAAGAGTACCGGTCCGACCATGCCGGCGGCCGCCGCCGTTCTGATTACCGCCCTGATCCTCCGGCGCGGCATCGACTTCTTGGGGCGATCGGGCACCGGCTATATCGTCTTCCGGAGCAGGGGTAGGGTAAGCAGGCAGACCACCGTGAGGAAGAGGTAGGAGAGAAGGTCGCCCCTGAGGTCGGCCAACGCTCCACCCAGAGGGGCGCCGACGGCGTAGCCGGTGGCCCAGGCGAAGTTGGTGACGCCGAATGCTACCGCCCCTTCCACCCCCGCTTTCTCGGTGCCGCGCGAGAAGAGCGCCGTGCCAGGCACGAGCGTCGCGTTGAAGGCCCCGCTGGCGAGCAGAACCAACAGCCCCAAGACCCACGGGCTCCAGGCCCACGGTAGCGCGAGCAATATTGCGATGGAGAGGAGCAGACCAGCGAGCACGGGCCTGCGGTAGCCGGCGCGGTCGGACCAGCGCCCGAGCAGGGGGTGGACCATCGCCTCGACCGCGGCGCTCGCCAGAAAGACCGCGCCGACCGCCGCAACGCCCCAACCGAGCCTGTTCAACTCCAGCGGGACGAGGACGGCCAGCACGGAGAACAGCAGGGGAGAGAGGGCGATGAGCCAGAGGCCTGCCACGAGCCTGGGACGCAATACAGCCAGCAGCGTCCCGAGCAGCGGTTGTCTCTCGGCAGGTTCTGGGGCGCGCTCGACCCCAGCCCAGAGGGAGATCCCCAGCCCCACCACGGCGACGGCGGCGAAGGCGGGAGTGAGGCCGACGATGGCGGCCGCGCTTCCGAGGGCAGGACCCAGCATGGCCCCGAAGACCGCGGCGCTGATCATGATGCCGATCAGCTCCCCCCGCCGCTCGTCCGGGGCTCGCGCCGTGAGCCAGGTGAAAGCCGCTACCCACGAGAGAGAGCTCCCGAAACCCGCGACGAATCGCGCCAGCACGAGCACCCACACCGCGTCTGCGAGCGCGAACACGAGGCTCGTGACGGACATGAGGAGGAGCCCCGTGATCGCCGCGACCCTCACCCCGGCCCGGGAGGTGAGATGAGCGCCAGGTGCCGAGCCTACGAGCACCCCGGCCCCGAACGCCCCGCTCAAGATCCCGACCGCCGACTTCGAGAGGCCGAACTCTCCAGCGAAGTACGGGACGAGTGGCGTGAGCGTTCCGTAGAAGAGTGTGTCCACTAGGACTATCGCGCAGGCGAGGGCGAGCAAGCGGCGCATGGGGGCTATTCTACCCCTCAAACGATACAATTCAGCGGGTGTCTCGCCGACAAAACGGGGTAGGGCCGAAGAGCGCGACGGACCGCGAGGGACCCGAACCGGGTGCCTTGATGGCCCGGCCCATGATCCTGACGCTCTTCGTCTCGTTCTGCACCATGGTCGGCTTCTTCCTGCTCCTCTCGGTAGTACCCCTGTACACCAAAGAAGCCGGGGGTGGAAGCTCAGGTGCAGGGCTTGCGACAGCGATGTTCATGTTCTCGACGGTTCTCGCCCAGGCCTGGATGCCCCGCCTCCTGGCGCGGTTCGGCTACAGGTCGGTTCTGGCGGCTGGGCTGCTGTTGTTGGGGCTCCCGGCTTTCCTCTACATCCCGCTCGGGGGGGTGTCTGCCATACTCGCCGTTACGCTGGTGCGGGGTGCGGGTTTCGGAGTTGCGATCGTTGCGCTCGCCGCCGTGGTGACCGAGCTCGCTCCGCCCGGGCGGCGAGGCGAGGCGCTAGGGCTCTACGGCGTCGCCCTGGCGCTGCCCACGATCTTCTGCGGCGCTCTAGGGCTCTGGCTCGTCGAGCACTTCGGCTACAGTCCGGTCTTCCTTATAGGGGCCTCGGCACCCCTGCTCGCCCTCGTCGCCGCCCTGGGAATATCTGCGGTGAGCGGGCGAGAAGAACGCAGCGAAGCGGGGCTACTGTCCGGCCTAAAGCGAGGACCGCTCCTGCGTATATTCCTGCTCTTTGCCTCCTGCACTGCTGCCTCGGGTGTCGTTGTGACCTTCTTGCCCCTGTCCGCACCGGGTCCCGGGCCCTTCTCCGCCGCCACGGCCCTGCTTCTCCTAGGCATCGCCAGCACCTTCTTTCGCTGGTGGGCCGGGCGCTTCGGTGACCGTCGAGATCCCCACCTGCTCCTCGCGCCAGGACTCGTGTGCGCTGCGCTCGGGATGGTGACCCTCTCTTTCGAGGGTCTCGTGCTGCTGGGCGGGGCGTTGCTGTTCGGGGTTGGGTTCGGGGCGCTCCAGAACACGAGCTTGCTCCTGATCATGCAGCGCGTCCCGAAGGCGCAGTTCGGACTCGGGAGCACGCTGTGGAACCTCGCCTTCGACGCGGGTACCGGCGCAGGCGCCTTCGCTTTCGGGTTCGTCGTCGAGGCTGTAGGTTTCTCGTGGGCCTTCTTCCTCTGCGCGGGCTTGCTCGTCGCAGCCCTCGTCCTTATCCCGCGTTCTTGAAAAGGTGAGCCGTTCTAGGTAGTGGTTGTCTTACCGAACTCCGATTGCAGGCTGCTAACATGATGTACATGAAGACCGGCACGCGTGCTTTCAAAGGAGTCGTCATCGACTGGCTCGCCTGGGGGAGAAGGAGCAGGCCGAACAAGGCGCTATTCATCACCTCACTCTCATTGGCGGTCTTCGTCACCGGGACGTTCGCATGGGCGGCGATACAGCCCTACCCCGGCGACTTCGCACGCTACTTCGCCTACTACTGGGTGTGGGGTCTGTGCGCGGTCGCCCTGCTCGTTGGGATGGCCGAGTACAAGACGAGCCCGCTGCGCAAGGGGAGGGAGAGGGGACACCTCTTCATCCTGCTGTACGTCGGGGCGCTGCTCATAATCACGCGCGCCCTGAACATGTTCCTCTACTGGGGCTAGAGCCTTGTACCGGGCACTGCTCTTCGACCTTGACGGCACGCTCGCCGAGACCGACTCGCTACACCTGCCGACTTGGGTGGACGTCCTGACGCCCTACGGCATAGAGGTGGACGAAGGATTCTACAAAGAGAGGATCAGCGGCCGCAGCAACTCGAAGATCGTGCGGGAACTCCTGCCGCACCTCTCCGCCGAAGAAGGCCGCGAGCTCGCCGACGCCAAGGAAGCTAGCTTCCGCGAACGCACAGGCGAACTCGAACCGCTGCCGGGCCTCCTCGACTTCATGAACGAAGGGAAGCGCCGCGGGATCTCGCTGGCCCTCGTTACCAACGCTCCGGAGGAGAACGTCGAGGCGATCCTGTTCGCGCTGGAGCTCGAGGAGTTCTTCGACGAGGTCGTGCTCTCCGACGAGGTGGGGCCCGTCAAGCCGGATCCGGCCCCCTACAAAGCGGCGCTCGACGCGCTGGGCATCTCCCCCGAGGAGGCCGTCGCCTTCGAGGACTCCACCTCAGGCATCGCCTCCTCGGTCGCCGCCGGCATCCCGACCGTCGGCATGGCCTCGACCCAGCGCCCCGAGACGCTCGAGCATGCGGGAGCCTTTTTGGTGGCGAAGGACTTCACGGATCCAGAGCTCCTCAAGCTACTGGATCGCTAGAGCTCTCTAGGCATCGGATCTCAGGCTTCAGGTATCAGAAATTTGCCTGCAGCCTGAAGCCTGTCGTAAGCCCTGCCTCTAGCGCACCACCTCAACGGTCAGGGCGTCGTGCCTCTCCCCCAGGGGTACGAGCACGGTTCCGCTCTCCTCGCCGTAGCGCGACTCGACGCTCTCGCCGTCCACCTCAACCGATTCCGGCGCCGAGCCGAAGCCGCGCAGCTCCAGGTGCAACACCTCCCGCACCGGGACGAAGGAGCCCTCGCGTTCCCCGAGCCGGACGATAACGCTCCCCGCCGACTCCTCGCAGGTGATGGTGCGCCGGGAGTACTCTCCGTTCTCGTAGCCGAAGCCGTCGCCCGCGTCCTCGTACACGGTGGACTCACCCGCGCCCTCCGCCGGGTACAGCAGGAGGGTCAGTGGATCAACGGCTCTCTCGCCGGTGTGGCCCATCTCGGGCCCCATCGGTAGCGCGGTGTTGGCCCTGACGTAGAGCGGGGGCTCGCCTAGAGGTGCATGAGCCAGGACGTGGGCCGGACCGTCGAAGCGTTCGCCCGTCCAGAAGTGGAACCAGGTTCCCCGCGCCAGGTAGACGTGTCGGTGCTCGGTACCGGGGCGAGTTACGGGGGCTACGAGCAGGCCGTCGCCGAGGAGAAACTCGTCGTCTGCGGTGTAGGTGGTCTCGTCCTCCGGATACTCGAAGAGCAGGGGACGGAGGATCGGGGCCCCGCTTCGGTGGCACTCCTCGAAGAGCGTGTAGAGGTAGGGGATCAGGCGTTGCCGCAGCTTGAGCATCTTGCGGCATACCGATTCGTAGGGCTCGCCGAAGCCCCACGGCTCCTGTCGGCGCGTGCCAATGGCTGTGTGGTTGCGGCAGAAGGGCTGGAAAGCCCCGAACTCCGTGAAGCGAGCCAGGAGCTCCCCGTTCGCGTCGCCCCAGAAGCCGCCGACGTCGACCCCTGCCCAGGCGACGCCGGAGAGGCCAAGGTTCTGTAGCTGGGGCATGCTCATCCACAGGTGCTCCCACCAGGAGGAGTTGTCCCCAGTCCACTGCAGGGCGTGGCGCTGCAAGCCGGCGTAACCCGCGCGCGTTATGACGAAAGGCCTCTCCTCGGGACGGAGCCTCAAGAGCCCCTCGCGGGCGGCGCGGGCCATCAGGGAGCCGTAGGTGTTGTGGATCTGGGCGTGGTACTTGGCCTCGCCGCCGGGTCCGCCGGTGTGCACAACGTCGTCAGGCATCGTGGAGTTCCGGGGGACGAACATCGCAGGCTCGTTCATGTCGCACCAGACCCCCGCAACGCCCTTCTCAAGCAGAGCCCTGTGGTTCTCGCCCCACCACTCGCGGGTCTCCGGGTTCGTGAAGTCAGGGAAGGCGCACAGTCCCGGCCAGACGACGTTGTGGTACTCCCCTCCGTCGAGCGTCTTGCAGAAGAGGTCTCGGTCCCGGCCCTCCACGTAGACATGGTAATTCTCGTCCGTCTTCACGCCTGGGTCGACTATAGTCACGACGCGGAAACCCTTCTCTCTGAGCTCGGAACTGAGCTTCTCGGGATCAGGGAAGCGGTCTCTGTTCCAGGTGAAGACCCTGTATTCGTCCATGTAGTGGATGTCGAGGTATATGACGTCGCAGGGTATGTCCCTATCGCGGAATCCGCTGGCCACCTTGCGCACCTCGTCTTCGTCCATGTAGCTGTAGCGGCACTGCTGGTTGCCTAGAGCCCAGAGCGGGGGCATGGGCGTACGGCCTGTGAGCTCGGTGTAGCGGTCGAGGACGTCCCTCGGGGTCGGACCGCAGAATACGTAGTAGACGAGGCTGCCACCTTCAGCGCCGTAGTAGGCGCGGTCCGGGTTCTCGAGCGCCAGATCGAACTCGACGCGGTGGGTGTTGTCGAAGAAGAGGCCGTGAGCCCTGCCGTTGGCCATCGAGAGGGTGAATGGGATCGAGGCGTAGAGGTTGTTGAAGGAGGCGGTGTGGCCCAGCGGCGGGTCCACGTTCCAGAAGATCTGGTACGAGCCGGTCTTGTCAAGACCGCTAGTCCGCTCCCCGCACCCGAAGTACCGTTCGCCCTCCTCCCGCCTCTTGTACAGCCGCGGCGGAGGTCCGAGAGGTTCCCTGAAAACATCAGCATCTGGTTGCCGGACGAAGCCCATCCCGAGCTCGACGTCGTCGGCGGCGAACGTGTGCCCCGAGGCGTCAGTGAAAGAGATCCTCAGCGGCTCCAGCGAGATGTGAGCCGCCGCCGAGGTCGAGAGCGTGAGCGTCCCCCCGCTCAGTCCCACTGAGACCTCGACAGGTTCCCAGTCCTCCTTTGCGATGGCCTCCGAGGCGTACTCGGGTGGGTTGCCCTCGGGGAACGCCCCGATGCGGAAGAGATCAGGGGCCAGCGCGGTGACCTCCACGATCGTCGAGCCGGCCTTCAGTCGCAAGCTGCTCTCATCCTGATCTAGCAACTCCGCTGCCCCGAGCGGTTCGTAGCGGCCTCCGGTCTCGGGCGGCTTCTCGAAGATCTCGGCCATTTGCTCCTCCCTTCGGTCGTCGCAGCACGCTTCGGCCTTCCGGCCTCCGCTCATCAGCACGCCCGCTTCGCGGGCTTTCAGCACGCTTCGGGCCTACCGGCCCTCGCTTGTCAGCATTTCAGCTTTCTCCGCCTTTCGCCTCTTACCCAGCTCCGCTGTGCGATACGACCTTTTAGCAGTGACTCAGTCCGGCGCCGCGGAGAAACGAAGTGCGCCCTCTTTGGCTGACAAGCTGACAAGTCGCTTGGTGAAGCCGGGCGACTTGCTGAAAGCTGCCCAAAGGGCAGCGTGCTGAGAAGCGGAGGCGAAGCCGGAGCGTGCTGACATGCTACTCTCAAAACTCTATCTCGCTGCCCACGTCGCGCTCGATGGCCCTGTCGTAGACGACGCGGGCGGCGGCCAGGTCCTCGAGGGCGAGTCCCTGGCTGGCGAAGAGGGTTACGTCCTCCGGGCTCTTGCGGCCATTGA
>DASZKL010000217.1:0-1952 GCA_035947015.1 Rubrobacteraceae bacterium | reverse complement strand
ACCGTCCCGCCGAACGGGTTCGACACCAGGTTCCACATGATCGTGCGCCCGACGCTGCCGGGGCGGTCGGTAGCCCCTATGACCGCCACAGTCTCCGGCCGGAAGATGGCGTCGAGCGGCAACCGCTCGTAGCCGAGGACGTCGTGGGCCGGGTCCGCGTTCTTGCGCTTCTTCATGCGCCGCTCCTTCGTCGCCAGCTGTCAGCGATGTGCCGTTCTCTGCCGTAGCTACCCCCGACGATGATGATCGCGCCATTATCGGCGGAGGTCTCTGTCTGTATTCCTTGCGCGGTTATTTTTGTAACATCGGACGCGGGTCAGAGGAGTGAACTCCCCTACGATTCTCTCAGCGGGCAGTACTGGCTCGAGCCTGGCTTATGTCTCAATCGGACCGCCCTCACGAGTGACCGGGCCGCTAGAAAAGGTGATCCTGGGCATAACAGTAGTGTGCACGTTGTATTACGGGCTGCTCGCGGGGCCGAGACCCGCGCGGCGGTCGCAAAAGAAGGGAATTCATGGTAAGGCGGCCACTGGTCATCTTGATCGTGCTGGGAACAGGGCTGTTCGGGGCGAGCGGCGTGGCCCTGGCTGACGTCATCATGGGCGGCCCCGGCGACGACAAGCTCAGGGGCACCAACAGGCCGGATCTTATCGACGGCCAGGGTGGGGACGACAGGATATTCGGTCGGGGCGGCGACGATAACTTCGAGAACGAAGGCCTTCTGATAGGAGGCGAGGGCGACGACACGGTCTACGGCTGGATGGGTGACGACGACCTGCTTGGCGGCAAAGACCTTCGCTTCCACCCGAGAAACGAGCCGGGCAATGAAAGGTTGTATGGTCAGCTAGGCGACGATCGCATGGACGGCGACAGGGGAGCCAACAGGATCTTCGGCGGTCCCGGCGACGATGAGATGCAGGACGGCGAGGACAGGGGCGGTCCTCGGGACTTCCTCTTCGGGGGCAGCGGTGATGACGCCCTCTTCCCCATCCAGGAGAATCCGGCGGCGGAGGACATCGTCCGTTGCGGCGGAGGCGATGACATTGTGTTCGCAGACAGGAGAGATCGCATCTCGAACGACTGCGAGACCGTGATCTTCGAGGTTCCGCAGGGCGAGGTCTAGGATTCCGCAGTCCGGGGCGGACGGCCCCGGTCTTTCTATTCTTTCAAGCCTCCGGCCGTCCCTGCTTCCGAACGACGTTCTCGAGAAGGGTGCGGTTCGGGATGCGGTAGAGGTGATCGTCTTCGGAGCGGATCGTGATCGAGGCGTACCCGAGCTCCTCGACCGTGCCCTCGATACCGTCAACGGAGATCACGTCCCCCACCTCGGTACCGTCCTGGACGTAGCGGCCTGCGGCGATGTTGCCAGAGAGGAGGGCGAGTCCCTGGCCCAGAGACAGGGCGGCGACGAGCCCGATCGTGGCGAGGACGACTACGGCTATGAGCACGAGGATGTAGGTCTCCAGGCCGAGCTGCGAGGCGGCCAGGAGCGCGGCGACGGCGACTATGGTGGTGAAGACGACGCGCCTGAAGACGTTCGAGCCGCGTAGCCCGGCGCTCTCGGCCTCGCGGCCGACCAGCTCGGCGAGCCACCCTGCGCTCAACACGCCGGCGATCAGGACGACCAGCGCCACCAGCGCCCGACCGGAGAGGTTGACGAGCTGGTCCATGGTGTTCTCGAGCGAGGAGAGGCCGAGGACGCTCAGAGAACCCGCGACCCCGGTGAGCATCAGGCCCCAGAAGAGCACGATCCCGAGCAGGCGCGAAGGCCCGCCCTCGTAACCGAGGTGCGAGAGGGGGTTCGCGGCCCCCGTGCTCTCGAACAGGTCGTCCAGGCCTATCTCCTCAAGGAAACGGGCCACCAGGCGCTGGAGGAGATAGGCAACGACCAGCGCCACAAGGAGCACCACCACGGCGCCGAGCAGCCGGGGGACGAACTCGATCAGCATGCC
>DASZKL010000216.1:0-1683 GCA_035947015.1 Rubrobacteraceae bacterium | reverse complement strand
AGTGACCCCACCGGGATTCGAACCCGGGTTTTCGCCGTGAGAGGGCGATGTCCTTGGCCTCTAGACGATGGGGCCTTGCCGACAGGCGAGCACAGATTCTAGTCGATGACCCCTCTTTCGTCAAAGCGCGCCAGCACGCTCGGGCCTTTATACGGTCCTCGCTTGTCAGCATTTCATAGCTTGCTCTGTCGTTGGCTCTCTCAAGCGCTGCGGAGCGACAAACCGCAGGCTAGCTGACTAGCTTACCGGCTTCGAGAGCTGCTTCATCTTCTCGAGGACATCCTCGATCCTCAGCAGGCAGCGCTCGCGTCCCAGGAGCTGCATGGTCTCGAAGAGGCCGGCGCTCACGGTGCGTCCAGTGGTGGCGAAGCGCAACGGATGGATGAGGTGCCTGGCACCCTTCTCCTTCTCGGCGGCGAGCCCTCGCACGCACCCCTCGATGGCCTCCTCGGTCCACTCTGGCAGGCTAGAGAGGCGCTGGTAGAGCTCGGGGAAGCTATCCTGGACGAAATCCTTGCCGAACTGTTTTTCGAACTCTTCCGGGTCGTAGTCGAGCCTGCCGCCGTAGAAGTAGCCGACGGCAGCGGGGATCTCGGTAGTGCAGCCGATGCGCTCCCTCAAGAGCTCCATAATCTTCGTGAGGCGCGGCATGTCACTTTGGAGCTCCTCCTCGGGCACCGCGCCGGACTCGACGAGCAGCGGGGCGGCGATCAAGGCCAGCTCCTCAGGGCTCTTCCTGCGGAGGTAGACTTGGTTTATGGCGAGGAGTTTGCTCTCGTCGAAGACCGCCGGGTTGCCGCTGACCCGGTCGATCCTGAACCTCTCGGCGAGCTCCTCGGGCGTGAAGATCTCCTCGTCGGCCGCGTACCCGGCCCCCAGGAGCGCCAGGTAGTTGAAGAGCGCCTCCGGCAGGTATCCCCGCGCCGCGAAATCCTCGACGCTCGCCGCGCCGTGACGCTTGCTGAGTTTCTTCCTGTCCTGTCCGAGGACCTGCGGGACGTGGGCGAAGGCGGGTAGCTCGCGGCTCAGGGCTCTGTAAAGCAGGATCTGGCGCGGGGTGTTCGAGAGGTGGTCGTCACCTCTTATGACGTGGCTTATCTCCATCTCCGCGTCGTCCACGACGGCGGCGAAGTTGTAGGTCGGGGTGTCGGTGGATCTCATGAGAACGAAGTCCTCGAGGTTGGCGTTATCGAAGGTGACGGGGCCCCGGATCATGTCCTCCACCACCGTCTGCCCCTCGCGCGGGGTCCTGAACCTGACGGTGTACGGATCTCCGGCCTCTACTCTCTTGCGCGCCTCCTCGGGGTCCATCTCTCGAAACTCGCCGCCGGTGTAGATCGGCTGCCTCCCCGCGGCCCTCGCCTCTTCCCTGAACCCTGCGAGCTCCTCGGGGGTGGCGAAGTCGCGGTAGGCGGCACCGGAGTCGAGAAGCTTCTGAGCTGCTCTACGGTACAGTTCCATGCGCTCGGACTGGCGGTAGGGGGCGTGGGGGCCTCCGACCTCCGGTCCTTCGTCCCACTCGAGCCCGATCCAGCGTAGAGAGCGCTTGAGCTGCTCGACAGACTCCTCAGTCGAGCGCTCGAAGTCCGTATCCTCTATGCGCACCACGAAGACGCCGCCGTTCTTGCGGGCGAAAAGCCAGTTGAAGAGGGCGGTCCGTACTCCGCCGACGTGCAGCATGCC
>DASZKL010000215.1:0-4949 GCA_035947015.1 Rubrobacteraceae bacterium | reverse complement strand
GAATACGGAAGCGCCCTCCCTCCCTAGCGTCCAGCAGGGCGGCGAAGACGGAGGGGCTGTCGAAGCGAGGAAAGCAGAGCCAGTCGAGCGAGCCCTCCCGGGAGATGAGACCCGCGCTTCGGCAGTCGCCGATGAGAGCATTGCAGGAGCGGTCTTCGAGCCCTGGATATACTGCTCTCACTGGCGCCGGGCGAGATACACGCCGACGAGGATGACGGCGCCGCCTACGATCTGGCTCATCCCGAGCCTCTCCCCGAAGAATACGATGCCCGAGGCGACCCCGGTGAGGGTTATGAGGTACTGGTAGACGAGCACCCTGTTGGCGCCGATGCGACTTATCCCTCCTTGCCAGGCTGCGAAGGCGAAGGCCGTCGCGAAGACCGCCGAGTAGCCCACGGCGGCCCACACTCCGGCACCAACGTCCCAGTCCAGGCTCGGCAGGTTGGGGGAGGCCAGGAGCAAGACGACTGGGGCCCCGAAGAGCGTCGGGTAGGTCGCGACCGCCAGCGGGGAGTGGCGTTCCAGCACTGGCATCGAGAAGACGGTGTAGGCCCCAACGCCTACGGCGGCGACCAGGATCAGGGAGTCCCCCAGAAGGCTCGCATCTTTCGCGCCCACCAGGCCCTCATGGAAGACTATGCCTATCCCCGAGATAGAGAGGGTGACGCCGAGTATGCCTCTCCGGGAGGGCCTCTCCAGCCCGAGGACTAGGCCCAGGAGCAGCCCCCACACCGGTGCGGTGGCGAAGACGAGACCGGTGTTGGAGGCGCTCGTGAGGCTGATACCGAAGGTGAAGGCAGTCTGGGCAGTCGCCACGCCGAGGCAGCCCAGTCCCAGCATGGGGAGTACGTCCTTGCGTTCGAGCCCGCTCTCCGGTTCGAGTAGCCGCAGGACGAACAGAAGCAGCAAGCCTCCAACGGTGAACCGGAATGCGACGATGGGCAGCTGGGGGAGGTACTCGGCAGCGTACTTCGTCGCCGCGTAGTTGGTGCCCCAGAATACGGCGGCCAGGATCAGAGAGAGCTCCGTGAGCACGGTTGCCTTCTGGTCGGCCACGGCACCGGATTCTACGCTTGCGCCAGAGCGAGCGCACCTGCCTCGGCCACGCCCATCGCCGAGCACTGTGTGGATAGGATACTCGCCGAGAAATCCGCTTCTACTTGCGGCATCGACGTGATGTTTGATAGCATCCCCTGCCATTTTGGTAACATATAGGATCATGGGCTACGGAAACGTAAACGACGGCTGCTATGGTCGCGCCGCCAACATCGAAGTATGCGCGGGTTATCGTCCGGAGCGCTGGCATCTCCCATAACGCATGAGTGACCTTACGGTTCGTCCGCAAGACCTGGGTTTCGGGGATCTCTTCGACGAGATCCGCGACGCGGTGGTCGTCGCGGACGCTACCACTGGCCGGATCGTCAACTGGAATCGGGCCGCGGCGCAGATCTTCGGCTACTCGTCATCCGAGGCGGTCGGGCTACCTGTCGAGGTGCTCGTCCCCGAGCGTCTGCGGGAGCGATACAGGGCTGCGTTATCCCGTTATCGGGAGCTGGGGCGGGGAGCCTACATCGACCCCGACGGGTTGCTGGAGGTCCCAGCTATGCGCAAGGAGGGCGAGGAGATCAACATCGAGATGAGCCTCAGCCCTATCGCCCTGGCTCGCGAGACGGGAGAAGCCGACGGGCGCTTCGTGCTTGCCATTGTACGCGAGGTGACCGAACGCAATCTGGTCTACGACCGATTCGCCGAGAGCGAGAGTCGCTTTGCCAGGGTGCTCTCCAACGCTCACGCCTACATCTACCGCTGCCGCAACCATCCCTCCTACCCCAACGAGTTCGCCTCAGATTACGCCCTCACCCTCACAGGATATGCCCCCCAAGAACTCATGGTCGATGGAGATGTGAGGTTTGGGGATCTCATAGTAGAGGAGGACAAACAGAGGGTATGGGATGAGGTGCAGAGGGCTCTCTCAAGTAGGGAGTCCTTTGAGGTGAGGTATGCCATAAGGCGTCGAGATGGAGAGATAAGGCATGTGCAGGAGTATGGGCAGGGGGTTTATGGGGAGGGGGGAGAGGTAGTAGCCCTTGAGGGGTTGGTCTATGACGTAACAGAGGGTGAGGGGACGGTGCAGAGGCTGAGGGAGGCAGAGCAGCGCTACCGCACCCTCATCGAGCAGATCCCTGCCATCGTCTACATCGAAGACATGAACGGCCGCATGACTACCCTCTACGACAGCCCTCAGATAGAGGCCATGCTCGGATACCCGCAGGATCGGTACCTGGAAGACCCCGACTACTGGGTGAAGATCATTCACCCGGACGACAGGGAGCGCCTGATGGCCGAGAGTCGGCGCGCCAGTGCCTCGGGCGAGCCCTTTAGCCAGGAATACCGCGTCGTTGCCAGCGATGGACGGGTAGTATGGGTTAAAGACGATGCGATCGTCGTGCGCGATGAGGCGGGCGAGCCTCTCCACTGGCAGGGGCTCATCTTCGACATCACGGAGCGCAGGGAGGCCGAGGAGAAGCTACGGACCTCCGAAGCTGAGCTGCGTGCGATCTTCGAGGTCATGACCGATGTTATCCTCGAGATCGATGGGGAGGGGCGCTACCTCAAGATCGCGCCGACGAACCCTTCGCTCCTTTACGTACCGTCCACGGAGATGCTCGGTAAGACACTCCACGAGGTCTTCGAGAAGGACCAGGCCGATGCGTTCCTCGGCCACGTAAGGCATGCGCTCGAGACGTAGCGAACGGTCACCTTCGAGCACAAGCTACAAATAGGTGAGCAGCAGCTCTGGTTCGAGTCAACCTTCTCTCCGATGCCGAAGGACTCGGTTATCGTCGTCTCCCGCGACATCACGGAGCGCAAGCGGGCGGAGGAGGCACTCAGAAGAAGCCAGGAGAGCCTCGCCGAGGCTCAGAGAATGGCTCACCTTGGTAACTGGGAGTGGAACCTCTCAACCGGTGAGGTGTGGTGGTCTGAGGAGGTCTTCCGCATCTACGGCTATAGAGCGGGGGCGTTCACTCCCACCTTTGAGAGGCTCATGGAGGTGGTGCATCCTGAGGAGAGGGAACTCTTAAGGGAGAAGATAGAGGGAGCGCTCTACAGCGGGGAGCCCTATGACTTTGAGCACAGGATAGTCAGACCTGATGGTCAAGAGCGGGTGGTACACAGGAGGGCTGAGGTGATAAGGGGTGAGGGTGGTGAGCCCTTGCGGATGGTTGGTACCGTCCACGACATCACCGAGCGCAAAGCCCTCGAGGAGCGGCTGGAGTATCAGGCACTCCACGACGGGCTGACCGGGCTGCCCAACCGTGCCCTGTTCATGGACCGCCTGGAGCATACCCTGGTTCGCACGAGGCGGCGAAAGGGCAAGCTCGCGGTGCTGTTCATGGACTTGGACAACTTCAAGATTATCAACGACTCTTTGGGCCATGAAGCGGGAGACCAGCTACTCGTCGCGGTAGCCGAGCGCCTGCGAGCCTGCCTGAGACCAGAAGACACCGCGGCGCGTCTCGGTGGGGACGAGTTCACCATCCTGCTCGAGGATCTCAAGGACGTTAGCGAGGCGATCCGGGTAGCAGAGCGGATCGCTGAGCACCTGCGGAGGGCATTCGTCCTCGACGGTCGGGAGATGTTCGTCACCGCGAGCGTCGGCATCGCCATTTGGGATGACACCCCGGAGCAACCGGCGGATCTGCTGCGGAACGCGGACCTGGCGATGTACCGTGCCAAGCAAGTGGGCAAGGCCCGCTACGCCGTGTTCGAGGAGGCGATGAACGCCCGCGCTCTCGAGCGTCTGGAGATGGAGAACGCTCTGAGGCGAGCATTGGAGCGGCGCGAGTTCGTAGTCCACTACCAGCCGGTGGTGAAGCTGGATGCCGGCGAAGTCGTGGGATTCGAGGCCCTTGTGCGCTGGCAGCGCCCCGATCACGGTCTCATGACCCCTGGCGAGTTCGTACCGGTGGCCGAGGATACCGGCCTGATCGTCCCCATCGGCGAATGGATGCTGCGAGAGGCCTGTCGCCAGGCTCAAGGATGGCGGCGACTGTATCCCGGCGACCCACCCGCGACGATGTTCGTGAACCTCTCGGCGAAGCAGTTACAGGATCCCAACCTGACCCGGATCATAAGCCAGATAGCGCGGGAGACCGGATTCGACCCGCGCCAGCTGGAGCTGGAGATCACGGAGAATACTGCCATGGGAGATGCGCCAGTGACCGCTGCGGTGCTGGAGGAGCTGAAGGCACTGGGCGTGCAGGTGGCCATAGACGACTTCGGAACGGGGTACTCCTCGCTGTCCTACCTCCAGCTCTTCCCCGTGGACGCCATCAAGATAGACAGCTCCTTCGTGAGCACGCTCGGCCATGATTCCGGGACAACGGTGCTCGTGTCGGGCATGGTCAACCTGGCACACGCGCTGGGCTTGAGGGTTATCGCCGAAGGGGTGGAGAACGCCGAGCAACTCAGGCAGGTGAAGGGCCTGGGATGCGACCTGGCGCAGGGCAACTTCCTCTCCAGGCCGCTCCCTCACCAAGCGGCGGGCGCCCTGCTCAAGAGCCGTATCTTGTGACGAGAGCGCCCCGAGGTGCTCAGTACCAGAGGCCGAGCTCGAACCGTCACCGCACTAGCACCTCTCCGCTGCTGGTATCTGCCTGATTCTCGAAGACGCCTGCTTCAACGCTAGGCATCCTGAGGGGTGATTTGCCACCCCCGGGCGCCGAGGCCGCCAGGCAAAGTGCAGCCGAAGTGTGACTACCCACAGAGATACCTTTGATGCCCGACAGCCAAGGTCGTTGGACAAGGGCCAAGGAGACCTCCTGGCCCACGCCTTGCGACGCATCCATCGTCTAGGCTCTAACCAACTCCAACCGCTCGGTGCTGCCCTCATTGAACACAGCGCGTAAACGCAATACAGGATGTTTTGTGTTTGAGGCGGGATCAGG
>DASZKL010000214.1:0-3595 GCA_035947015.1 Rubrobacteraceae bacterium | reverse complement strand
GTTACGCTCTTTCGTCTGCGCGGTCCGCACCAACTCGGTCTCGGTCGGCAGTGGTTCGGCGGCGTGCTTCACCTCGACCTCCGGCGTGGCGAGCTCGCTCACGATCATGTTCGCCAAAGCGTCCCTGGAGAAGGCGTTGCCAGCGCCTGTCGCGCTCGGTAGCAGCGAGAGGGAGAAGAAAGTGAACGCCGCCAGGCAGACGGCCAACAGCGCGATCCAGGGTCGCCCGACGTTCCGGAAGGGGACGCGCCACCTATTCGTCGCCAGACGGGTGACGACGGCGGGGCCCACGGTCCCGTAAAGAACCGCGATCGGGATCACGAGCCAGTGTACGAGCTTGACCTCCGACCCTATGGCGCCTTGAATCTCCCCGAAGGTGGCGAGCGAGGCCAGCACGAAGCTCAGACCCAGCATGGACCCCGTCTTGTCGAAGAAGACGTGGGCGCTTGTGGTCAGCACAACGACCAATATGGACGAGATGTGAAAGAGTACGAGGGAGATCAGGCGCGGGACGCCGCCGCGCACCACGGCGAAGATACCGATCCAGAGCACGACGTATCCGAGGTTGAACAGGAAGTCCGAGCGTATCTCATCCAGGAACCCCAGTGGTCCGGGAACCTCGAACTGGGTAGCGACGCGCACCACCTTCAGGGCGACGTTATAGACGAAAATCGGTACGAGCAGGCTCAGGGTGTAGATCCAGTCTTCCCGGACCAAGAGACCCCGCAACCAGAGACCCACGTTTCCTTTCTTTGCCGCCATGAATGCGAGGATTTTAGCAGAGTCTCTTCAGCGCTCAGACGACTTCGAACCTCCTCACGACCACGGGCGCCCGGGCCGATCTGGCCCCCGGCTTCGACTCTCCCGCAGGGGTCGCGGCACTGGGGCTCGCCCAGGCTTCCCTAGGCCGGTAGCGCTTCCAGAGCCGGCCTCAGGATGCTGCTGGAGTGTGCCGTCGCGCAGCCGCGTCCTCGAAAAACCTCGGGAGATGCGCGCTCCGCCGAAAGGTTCGAGGGACGTCTCCAGCGCCTCTGCAGAGGGGGGGCCGCATGATTGAACGCGGCCAAAATGGGTAATATCTTTCAAGCGGCATAAGGGTAAGCGTGGATAGGGAACCCAGCATTGGCGCAGGCGACGACACCGCTCGAGGCAGTGTCCGTCCGACGGTGCTCGAAGGTGGGCAGCCCCTGGAGCGCTCTCTATCAGTGCCGCCCTCGCGCGCCGCTCTGAGCGACGCGAGGATGGTAGCCGTGTAACACGAAGGGAAGGAGAGAGATGGCGGAAGAAACTCAGGTCCGCACGTACGAGCCTCCGGAGGAGTACGCTGCCCAAGCGAACGTGAGCGACCCTTCGATCTACGAGAAGGCCGAGAGGGATTTCGAGGGGTTCTGGGCGGAGCAGGCTCGCCAGCTGCACTGGTTCAAGGAGTGGGATCAGGTCCTTGAGTGGGATCCACCCGAGGCGCAGTGGTTCATCGGCGGCAAGCTCAACGTCTCCTACAACTGCCTCGATTACCAGGTCGAGCAGGGCAGGGGCGACAAGACGGCCCTGATCTGGGAGGGCGACGAGCCCGGCGACACCAAGACGTTCACCTACTCAGAGCTGACCGCCGAGGTGAAGAAGTTCGCCAACGTGCTGAAAAGCCTCGGGGTCGAGAAGGGCGAGCCGGTTTCGATCTACCTGCCCATGATCCCCGAGCTACCGATCGCCATGCTGGCTTGCGCCCGCATCGGCGCCCCACACTCAGTGGTCTTCGGCGCCTTCTCTGCCAATTCCTTGCGCGACAGGATCAACGACTGCGAGGCCAAGGTGCTCGTCACCGCCGACTCGGGCCCAAGGGGTGGCAAGACGACCCCCCTCAAGCAGAACGCCGACGAGGCGCTCGATGACGCCCCCAGCGTAGAGAGCGTTGTCGTGGTCAAGCGTAGTGGCGACGACGTGGACTTCGTCGAGGGCCGCGACCACTGGTGGGACGACCTGATGACCGACGCCAGCGAGGAGTGCCAGGCCGAGGAGGTTGACTCCGAGGATCTCCTCTACATCCTTTATTCCTCTGGCTCGACGGGCAAGCCCAAGGGCATCGTGCACACCACGGGTGGCTACCTCACGCAGGTCAAGGCCACTACCAAGTGGGTCATGGACCTCAAGGACGACGACATCTACTGGTGCACGGCCGACATCGGGTGGGTCACAGGCCACTCCTACATCGTCTACGGGCCCCTGTCCAACGGGGCGACGACCCTCATGTTCGAGGGGACGCCGACATACCCTGAGAGCGATCGCTGGTGGCAGATCGTCGAGGACCACAAGGCAACGATCCTCTACACCGCGCCGACCGCCATCCGGGCTTTCATAAAGGGCGGGACCGGACCTCTCGAGAAGCACGATCTCTCGTCTCTGAGGTTGCTGGGGACCGTCGGCGAGCCGATAAACCCACGGGCGTGGGAGTGGTACCACGAGAACGTAGGAGGCGGGCGCTGCCCCATAGTGGATACCTGGTGGCAGACGGAGACCGGGGCGATCATGATCTCGCCGCTCCCCGGTATAACGGCCGCCAAGCCCGGCAGCGCGACTCATCCCCTCCCCGGAATCTTTGCGGGCATCTACGACGAGGAGGGCAACGAGGTCGAGGGCGAGGGTTCTGGTAACCTGGTCATCAAGAGGCCCTGGCCCTCCATGCTCCGCACCCTCTACAAGGATCCCGAACGCTACAGGGAGACCTACTTCTCGAGGTACGGCCCTGACATCTACTTCGTCGGGGACGGGGGGAGGCGCGACGAGGACGGCTACTACTGGATCACGGGTCGGGTTGACGACGTGATGAACGTATCGGGTCACCGCATCTCCACTGCCGAAGTCGAGAGCGCTCTTGTCGCCTACCAGGCAGTCGCCGAGGCCGCCGTCATAGGCAGGCAAGATGAGGACAAGGGTCAGGCCATCGTGGCCTACGTCATCCTCGAGGGGGAAAGGGAGGGCTCGGACGAGCTCAAGGGGGAACTCGACCAGCAGGTGCGCAAGGCCATAGGCCCGCACGCCCGCCCGGACGAGATCATCTTCACCCCCGACCTGCCCAAGACGCGTAGCGGCAAGATCATGCGCCGCATCCTCAAGGGCGTGGCCGAGGGCGAGGAGGACCTGGGCGACGTCACTACGCTGGCCGACCCCTCCGTAGTGGACGACCTCAAGGAGGCCCGCCAGCAGAGCTAGATTTCAGGCCTCAGGTTACAGGCGTCAGGCATCAGTAAATTGCTGAAACCCGCTGCCTGACGCCTCCTCTCAACGCGGCAGCTCGAGGCGCATGCCGGCCCTGAGCCCGTAGCCTTCGAGGCCGTTCTCCTGGCGGATGGCCTCGATCGTCGCCCGCGGGTCCTCAGATGAGGGGTAGTGCTCCGTCGCGACCTCCCAGAGCGTGTCCCCGTGCTCCACTGTGTAAGAGAGGGGCGCGGTGCCAGCGTCGGCCCCGGCGCCAGCGTAGAGAAAGTAGAAGATGGCGGAGGTAACGAGCAAGGCCCCCAGACGCCGTCTGCGGTATATCCCGGAGCGTTTCATCCGGGAAAGATAACCGAGGATCTTCCCCTTCCCAACGGCGTTATTT
>DASZKL010000213.1:0-1778 GCA_035947015.1 Rubrobacteraceae bacterium | reverse complement strand
GCCAAGTACGACGGCTTCCACGGCGTCATCGTCTTCGACGACCACAACCCCCTCCACCTCACCCCCGAGAAGGTCTCCGATTACATCTCGGTGGGCCTCGAGTGGGGCCGCAAAGCCCTCGAAGCCGACCCCGAAGCCAGATACCCTTTCCTCATGTGGAACTGCCTCTGGCGGGCCGGGGGCTCCATAATCCACGGACACGCCCAGGTCACCGCCACCCGCGGCGCGCACTACCCCAGGGTGGAGCACCTCCGCCGCGCCGCCGCGGCCTACAGAGCAGAACACGGCTCCGACTACTTCGACGACCTGCACCGCGTCCACGACTCTCTGGGCCTCGCCATCCCCACCGAAAGCAGCGTCCGGGCCTTCGCCAGCCTCTCCCCCATCAAGGAGAAGGAGCTGGTGGTCATCGGGGAGAGCCCGGAGGACGAGCCCCTGCGCCGAACGGTCGGGGCGTTGTTGGAAAGCTACGTACGAGCTCTGGGCGTCCAGAGCTTCAACGTCGCCTTCTACATGCCCCCGCTCGCCCCCGTGGACGAGGACTGGTCAGGCTTCCCCACGGTCGTCCACCTCGTGGACCGCGGAAGCCCGGCGAACCGCACCTCCGACATCGGGGCGATGGAGCTCTACGCCGCCCCGGTGGTCGCCTCCGATCCCTTCCGGGTGGCAGACTTCCTCCGAGAAGCCACGTCCAGATGACGCGGGTTGCCCGTTCCCTCGTCGAATGGACGAAGCCTTTAAATGCGTAGGGCGTGCCGGAAGGAGCACGCTTCGCGGAGGTAACCCCGGATGGATGAAAGACAGACGAGAAATCACTCATTTGGGGGATGCGAAAGGGTCTCTAGTTTCGCTACTATCCTGGGGTTGGCAACCAACCTGGAGAGGAGTACGTCATGAAGCCCTGGGTCAAAGTATTGCTGGTCACCGTCCTGATCGCGGCTCCCGCGATGGTGCTCGGTCCCGTCATCTGGCCCCCCGCCGAGGGCGGCCCCGAGCCGACCGGCGGGCAGCTACCGTTCTTTATCTTCCTCGCCCTCATGGAGTCGGTGCTCCTGGGGTTGGGGATCTCGTTCCTGCTCTTCGGGCTACCCGTGGTGCGCGCGGTCTCACCCGACTCGAAGGCGAGGGCGTGGGCGATGTACCTCTCGATCGGCTGGCTCATGGTCTCCTGGTGGCCCCACGACAACCTGCACATCAACAACGGCAACAACCTGCAAGGACTGCTGTTCATCGAGTACGGCTTCCACTTCACGCTGATGATCGCCGCCCTCGTTCTGGCCTACTGCTTCCTGTCGCTGATACGCCAGAGGGGCGACGTGGCGACGCCGCCGGCGGCGTCGGCGCGGGTGAAGTGAGCGGAACGCCCGCCTCCAGAACCCGACGATAACTATACCGGCAGCTCGGCCCTGTCCCCTACCTCTATACCCCGCTCCTCGAAGAATCCCTGGTTTACCTCCAGGGCGTACCGAGCGGGTTCGGCAGAGACGTAGTGGGGTGGGTCGTCGTCCAGGGTCTTCATGTCCTGGATGTCCACGATCCTCCCCTCGGAATCGATGTAGGCTATCGAGAGCGGGATCAGGGTGTTCTTCATCCAGAACGAGAGTTCTTGTTCCCCGCCGAAGACGAAGAGCATGCCTTGATCCTCAGGGAGCGCCGTGCGACCCATGAGTCCTCGCTGACGTTCGGGGTCGGTGTCGGCGATCTCGACCTGCACCTCGACCTCCTCGCCACCGGAGGCGTCGAGGGTCACGGTGCGTAGGTCCGACGCAGGCGCCTTG
>DASZKL010000212.1:0-4708 GCA_035947015.1 Rubrobacteraceae bacterium | reverse complement strand
AACTCGTGCCAGAGGTAGCCTTCGCGCAGGGCTTCGCGGTACGCGGTCCGGAGGTGTTCGCGTCCTGCGAGCGCCTCGAGCATCGCCAGATGGGTCGAGCGCGGTTCGTGCAACCCAGTGAGCATAGAATCAACTGACCGGACGGGGCGTTCGGGTGTCACGACCAGATCGGTCCAGCCCTCGCCTGGGTGTGTGATCCCGTCCCCGTCCGTGACGGTCTCGAGCGCCCGCACGACGGTCGTCCCTACCGCGGCGACTCGCCGGCCAGCTGCTCGCGCCGCGTTGACCAGACGTGCCGAATCTGGCGGGACGCGGTAGAACTCCTCGTAGGGGGGCTCGTCGTCTTCGAGGCTGGCTACGCCGGTGTGCAGGATCAGGGGCGCGAACTGCACCCCGCGGGAGACGAGGCGCGTGATGAGCTCGGGCGTGAACGCCCGTCCGGCCGAAGGCATCTCCGCGCTGCCCATCTCCGTGGCGTAGACGGTCTGGTAGTAGCTCACGGGCCAGCGCTCCCTCACGTAACCGTAGCGGATCGGGAACCCATGCCGGTCCAGGTACTCATCCAGCGGCCTGGGAAGGTCCAGCGTCGAGAGCCACAGCCGGGGATCCCGGCTTCGGGTGGAACCTGCAGGGTAGGGGGCGTGGAGGGTCGCCGTTGCACCTTCGGGCAGCCGCAGCGTCTCACCGGCCTCCGAGTGCCGAAAGGGCTCCGTGGCCTCGCGTGTGGGTCGGCGCAGCTCCAGGATCCAGAGGTCCGCGGGCAGGTGCGTGGAGAGGTGAAGCTCCAGTTGCGTGCCGTCTTCGCGGTGCACCTCGAGCGCGGCGTTCATCGTGCCGCTGGTGTTGATAATCAGCACGTCCCCTGCCTCGAGGAAGTCCTCGAGATCCCTGAACCTGGAGTGGATCACACGGTCATCGCGCGCGTGGGAGACCATCAGGCGCACCTCGTCGCGCATCAGACCCCGAGCCTCCGGCGGCTCGCCGGCCTCCAGGTCGGGCGGCAACTCGAACTCGAGCGCCTGACGTCCCCATGTGCTTCGATCGCCGGGTTGCTCGGTCACGAGATGTTCTACGTTCAATGGTCCATCACCCCTCGTTGAGCTGGATCAGGGCCTTCGCCTCGTAGCGCCCGCTGGGCTGGTCGCCACTCAACAGCTCTATCAAACCGGGTACGCTCTCCTCGGGGAGCGGACGGTCGCTTATGTCTTCGTCAGGAAACGCTTCCTGTTGCATCCGCGTGCGCATGTCGCCCGGATCTACCCAGTAGACGCGCAGATCCGGGTTCTCGGCGGCGAGAATGTTGGAGAGTTGCTCTAGGGCGGCCTTGCTCGAGCCGTAGCCGCCCCAACCCTCGTAGGGCTCGACGGCTGCATCGCTAGTTATGTTGATGATCCTCGCCTCCGGTTTGAGCTCGTCCCGGACGGCCTGGATCAGGGCGAGCGGCGCGATCGTATTGGCGCGATAGACCTCCTCCAGCACGTCGAGGGGGTAGTCGAGGAGCTCTGGCTGCGGGCTGGGACCGAGGATGCTCGCGTTGTTGACGAGGGCATCCAGGCCACCGGCCTCCCGCGCGGCACCTGCGATCGCCCGGCGGTGTTCCTCGCTCCTCACGTCGCCGGCTATGGCGACCACGCGGGTTTGCTCGGCCAACTCGGCGCGGGCGGCTTCGAGGTCTTTCGCGCCGCGGGAGTCGATGATCAAGGTCCAGCCGTCGCCCGCGAGCCTGCGGGCGAGCGCGAGCCCGAGGCCGCGGGAGGCGCCGGTGATCAGGGCAGTCCTGGAAAGGTGCTCGGTCACGATCGTACCTCCTGATTCTTCGTCTTGAATAGAATGTATCTGAACGAGAGGCTGATGGGATCGTCCGTAGGACCGGATTTTGACCTGTACGAAGGTACAGCTTAGATGCGGTTCAGTAGATTCTGCTTCTTTGCCTCGAATTCTCTGGGATCTATGAGGCCCTCATCGCGGAGTGCGGCTAGTTTGCGGATGTGGTCGTAGGCGTCCTGTTCAAGCTTCGGTGGGGGGCGCTCCGCCGATGCACCGTTGGTCGCCTCTGTAACCTTGGGCGTTTGGGTTTCCACAGTCGGAGACGGGTCGTCGGGATGCGGAAACCAAGCCGCGTTCGTCTTCCCGTTTTCCGGCTCCGTCTCTTTCGGTGGCTCCTTGACCATTCTCTACGGCCCCTGAGCCGTTGGTTGATATTTCCCCGGCAAATACCGCGGAATTCGTCTCCGCTAGAGCGTGCGTACTACCTCGGCCGAACTTCTGCATGAAGAGGGCAAAACCCGCCCTTAGACCTACGAGCGCTACCGCCACGAGCAGAACCCAGGACACCACCTGCCAGGCGAGACCGTACTCGCCCGCCAGCGCGTTGTAGCCGGCCCCGATCATGGCGAGGGCCGATACGGCGCCGAGAAGCTGGCGTGTCTCGCCCCGGACCTACGCGCCTCGTTGGCCTGCCAAACAAGACCAAGAGCAGGTCGCATAACTGTGTCCTCCTTGTTCGCGAAGCGACCCCGCTTCGCTATCTTCACTACAAACACGAGGTTAGCAAGCCGCGGGGCAGAGCACATCTGGCGGTTGGCCAACTACCACGTATGCCAAGCGGCCATTTTTTCGCAGTGATTCCTTCCAGCGCGGAACTGTGTCCTCCCGGGGGTAGGAGCGTCCTGCTCGAGCGAATCTCCCCTCGCGTGCTCGCGCGCAACCCCGGAGCCCCTTGGAGGCGGCGTACAGTCGTCAAGAAGATTCGACGAGACCGCGTCGGACGGCGATTCTGGCCGCCTCGGTGCGATTCTCGGCGCCGAGCTTGGCGAGTATCGAGCTGACGTGAAATTTCACGGTCCGCTCGCTTATGAACAGCGCGTCGGCGATCTCCGCGTTCTTGAGGCCGCGGGCGAGGAGGGTCAGCACCTCCAGCTCCCTTGGTGTAAGGTCGCCAGGCCGCTCGTCGCCATGTTCGATGTGCTCGAGCAGCCTGTTGGTCACGGCGGGCCCGAGCAGCGAGCCGCCGGAGTAGACGGTGCGGATTGCGTCGAAGATTTCGGCCCGGGACGCCCCTTTGAGGAGGTAGCCCCTGGCCCCGGCACGCAGAGACCTCAGGATGCGCTCGTCTGTGTCGTAGGCTGTGAAGACGATGGCGCTGGCTTCGGACCCGGCGTCGCGCAGTCGCTGCAGGGCGGACACGCCGTCCACCCCGGGCATCTCGAGGTCCAAGAGGATCACATCCGGCCCTAGCGTCTGCGCAAGCTGCACGACCTCCGCGCCGTCAGCCGCCTCGCCTATTACGTCGAAGTCGGGCTGGGTGCCGAGGACGGCCACGAGACCCTCGCGCAACATCGGGTGGTCGTCTGCCACGAGGATCCGGATCCTGCCCTCCACCATCAGAGCTTCTCCAGCGGCACCTTCGCCTCGATCCTGGTGCCCTCGTCGCCCCGCACCTCCAGGGTGCCACCGAGCATCTCGACCCGCTCTCTCATGCCGGTGAGACCGTGCCGGTCCTCGGCCACGTCGGCTGCGTCGAATCCGCTGCCGTCGTCCTCGACGGCGAGCCGCACCTGTTCCGGGGTGGAGACGAGCTGGACGCTCACGCGAGAGGCTCCAGCGTGCCTGGCGACGTTCGTGAGGGCCTCCTGACAGATGCGGAAGAGCGCCGCCTCAACGCGCGGCGGCAGCGGGCGGCTGCCGTTCACGGCTCTGTAGCGCGCGGCTACGCCCGTCTCCGCCTCCCACCTATCCACGAGGGCCTTGAGCGCCTCGGAGAGCGGACGCCCTTCGAGCGGGGCGGCCCGCAGGTCCAGCACCGAGCGTCGGGCCTCCTCGAGGTTGGTGCGGGTGAGCGAGAGCGCGCGGCGCAGCGATTCGTGCACCTTCTCCGGGTCGATCTCCAGCAGAGCGTCGGCCGACTCGAGCTGCAGCGCGGTGGCGGTGAGACCCTGCGCCAGGGTGTCGTGGATCTCTCGCGCCAGCCTATTTCGTTCCTCGAGCGCGCCGAGCCGGGTGCTCCGGGCGAAGAGCCTTGCCCTCTCTACGGCGATGCTCAGGAGGTCGCCGACGGTGTAGAGGAGTTGCAGGTCCTCCGGGGAGAGGCTGCGCCAGTCGGGGCTGGCGACGTTCATAACGCCGAGCTTCTCGTCCTGAGCGTAGAGCGGGATGCTGGCGTGGTAGCGAAGGCCGTCGGTCCCGTCCACGAGCCCACTCAAGCGGCTGCAGGTCAGCACGTTGACGTTCGCTGCGCCCTCGAGGTCGCCCCTCTGGTAGGTGTCGAGGCAGTAGCAGTACCCCGACCCGTCCATGCGTCGAGGCTCGTTCGAGAGGGCCGGCGGCAGGTTCTGGGCAGCTGCCAGGTAGGGCTCCGAAGAGTCCTCGTTCATGAGCCAGATCCAACCCGTCCTCAACCCCAGAAGGTCGGCGACCTGCGCCAGGGTAAACTCCAGCGCCTCACCCAGGTTCACCGAGCGGTTGAGTTCCCGCGCGATCGCGTTGAGCACCGAGAGCTCGTGGTTGAGACGCCGCAGATCCTTCTTGTCGTTAGAGGTATCTGGCATCACTTATCCTCATGCAATGAGAGTCTAACAGCGCTGAGGTGCCCCGAGGGCGGCGAGGCACGGTGTAAGGACCTGCGTACTCTCGACGTTGCGTGGCTTTTGCATTGTAATTATAGTGCTGCGTACCGCGTAAGCTATAGGGCATCGAGGAGAGCGACATG
>DASZKL010000211.1:0-1699 GCA_035947015.1 Rubrobacteraceae bacterium | reverse complement strand
TAATTCTGGCACAGCGCACGGGGCGTTGAGAAGGAGGACGCTTGAGCGAACGCTACGATCTCGTCGTCGTGGGGGCTGGTCCGGGCGGCTCCTCCACGGCCCACACCGCCTCGAGGGCGGGACTCAGAACCCTGCTCCTCGACCGCCAGGAGTTCCCCCGCGACAAGGTTTGTGGCGACGGTCTCATGCCCCACGCGGTTTCCGAGGTCTCGCTCTTGGGTCTCGGCGACTGGCTCAACGAGCCACATCACGGTAAGTTCACCGGGTTCTCCATCTACACCCATACCGCTTACTTGCGCCAGGGCGTCCCTCCTTCATTGAACGGTCCTCACGGGTACGTGGTCAAGCGCGAAGAGACCGACGCGAAGCTCTTGGAGCGGGCGATCTCTGCTGGCGCAGAGTTCCGCGCGGGAGTTCGGGCCACGAAACTCCTCCGCTCCCCGGCTGGGGACGTTACCGGGATCGAGGCGACCAATGGCGGCGAAGAACTGCGATTCGAGGCGCCCGTCGTGGTCGCCGCCGACGGCGTGAGCAGCTTTGCAGGCAGCGGCATGAAGGTGCACCAAAACGCCGTCGCGAGGAGGCAATACTTCCGCGGCGTGGGTGGGCCGAACAAGCAGGATCTCCACATCTTTATCACCAAGGACATGAACGACAACGGCGCCGGCTACGGCTGGGTCTTCTACCTCGGGGATGGCCGGGCCAACGTCGGGGCCGGCGTCTCCACCAGGGTGCTCGATCGCACCGGACGCAACCTCAAGGACTTCTTCGACCGCTTCCTCGAGGAACCGCAGGTGGCCAGGTGGCTCGTAGGCGCTGATTCGGAGGGCCCGGCAAAGAGCTGGTCGTTGAAGATGGGGATGTGGGGCGCCAGGCGGTACGCCCAGGGGCTCATGATGGTTGGGGACGCAGGGAGCATGGTCCACCCGATAAGCGGCGAGGGCGTCGGCTACGCTCTCGAATCTGGCCGGCTGGCCGCGACGTGGGCGCACGAGGCTCACGCCAGGAGCGACTTCTCAGCCTCCACCCTGTCGGGATACGAGCGCCAGCTCAGGCGCCAACGGGCTCGCGAACACTTCTCCGGCCACGCCCTGGTCAACCTTGTCCCGAACCTGGAGATGCTGGAGCCGCTCTTCAAAGCGTGCGAGAAAGACCCTGATGCCCGCCGCACCCTCGTCGAGGGTTTCACCGGCGACGCCCCGATCTACAGCCTCCTCAAGCACCCGAGGACGCTCGCAAGGGCCCTCAGGGAAGGCATCAGGAAACGGGCTTAAGGCCTCTCCACGCCCTCGAGGCCTACCCCGTCAAGGTAGAACGCCGTTGTGAGGAGCGGGTCCGTCTCCACCAGGAAGCTTAGGTAGACGGTCCTACCCTCAAAGCGCGAGAGATCAATCGTCTCGCGCCTCCATCCGCCGCCCGCTTCCGCGTCGGTGTACCTCTTCAGCACCGCGAGCTGCTCGCCTTCGCGGTCGAGCAGCCGCACCGCCAGATAGTCGGAGGGATGTCCTTCCGGCTGCTCGGTGGTCTCTATCTTGATGCTGTAGGAGAGCTCAGCAGTGCCCTCTCTTATCCTAACCTTCTGGCGCAGGTCGTCCCTTCCGTTGTCGTAGTCCCCAAGACGGGCGTAGCCCTCCTCGGAGAGGATTAGCTCTGCCCCGTCCCTCGCCCTCTGTTCCCAGACGACTCGGTTACGCATCTC
>DASZKL010000210.1:0-3795 GCA_035947015.1 Rubrobacteraceae bacterium | reverse complement strand
CCGTTCGACCGCCGTCCGCAATGGCCCACCCTCCCCCGTCAGGTGCGGCTGTCCGACCACCTCGTCCAGCGTCTTCGGACGCAACCGCTCGGCGAGTGGGGCGCGGCGAGAGAGGCTCTCGGAACCGGGTTCGTCGAAGAGGTCCACACAACTAGTATATCCTTCGTCGTGTCGAACTCATCTGCGAACCCGTAGGAAGCCTGTGCCATGCAAGCACCCGTGGAGCTGGCCCAACAGATAGCAGGACGGCTCGGGGAGATCGAAGGCGTCGTGGCGGTCGCCCTGGGCGGCTCGTGGGCGCGCGGGGAGGCTCATGCCGACTCGGACGTGGACCTCGGAATCTACTACCGCCCCGGGAATCCTCCCCGGATCACCGATCTCCGGCTGCTAGCTCAAGAGCTGGACGACCGCCACCCACCAGACGCCGTAACGAACTTTGGCGAGTGGGGCCCCTGGATCAACGGTGGAGGCTGGCTTACCATCGAAGGTCGGAGGGTTGATTGGCTCTACCGAGATCTCGACCTGGTCGAGCTCACTATCGGCGAGTGCAGCGCCGGACGCCCCTCGGTCTATTACCAGCCGGGCCACCCGCACGGCTTCCACACCCACATCTACATGGGTGAGATCCACTACTCTCGCTCGCTCTACGACCCGGTCGGTGAGCTGCGAGCCCTGAAGAACACGACCGAGCGCTACCCGCCACGCCTCAAGGAGGCTTTGATCCGGAGGCAGCTCTGGGAAGCACGCTTCGCGCTCGAAACCTGCCGAAAATCGGCGGCGAGGGGCGACGCTTTCTACGTAGCCGGCTGCCTGTTCCGGTGCGCTGCCTGCATGGTTCAGACCCTCTTCGCCCTGAACGAGCGGTACCTAATAAACGAGAAGGGCTCTGTCGAGGTAGCAAACTCCCTGCCGCTGCGCCCCGATAACTTCAGAGAGATAGTCGACTCCGTGCTCGCGCGCCCCGGCGGAAGCCCGCAAGAGCTGGAGGGTAGCGTCGGGAATATCGAGGGCCTTCTCGTCGCCGTGGAGGAGCTGTGCGCCGGGGTCCTTGCGTGAACGGACAGATCTCAGGAATCCCTTGCGTACCGCTCGTCGTGTTCGCGGCGCTGGCGATCCATACGGCGGGCGGCTTCCAGGACGTCTTGCGCATATAGGCTGCGCAGGGCGCCGGTCTCCAGTACCTGATCCACCGAGTGCTCGGGGATCATCATCCACCCGGCCGCGTGCGGCACGGGCAGCGGCTTGTTGAGCGCTCGGTAGACCACCCAGACTACCCATCGTCCCGGTCGCGAGCCGGACAGAAACCTCAACGATTCGTACCTCCACTCGTGGGACCGCCGGAGCGATCATTCTAGCGTAGCGCACCGCACGCGGGGTCGCCATCGCGGCCCCCCGCGAGAGTCGCAAGGTGCGACGTCGGCCTCGACTCAAGTACAATAACGCTCGTGAACAGGGATACCCTGGACTTCTACGAGCTTGTGGAGCGGGCACTGGAGGGATTGCCTCAGGAGCTATCGACGCTCCTCGATAACGTGGCGATCGTGGTGGATGACTGGCCGGAGTACTCGACGCCGCTCGCCCCGAACGGTCCAGACGAGACGCTCTACGGGCTGTACGAGGGAGTGCCGCTGACGGAGCGCGGGACAGCGTACTACGCGACCCTGCCGGACAAGATCACGATCTTCCGAGGTCCGTTGGAGCGGGATTTCGCGCGGCATGAGCTCGAGGAGCAGATCCGGGTCACGGTTGTGCACGAGATCGCCCACCACTTCGGGTTCGACGAGGAGAGGCTGGAGGAGTTGGGCTGGGGATGAAGGGGGAGACCGGCGGCTCCGTCATGATCGAGCAGCGGATGAACGCCCCGGCCGAGAAGGTAGCCGCCTACGTCAGGGACTTCCGCAACGCGAAGGAGTGGATGGTCGGCGTCGAGAGCATCGAGCATCTAGGTGGTAGCGAGTACCGCCTCACGCTGGAGAGCCCCATCGGCAGGATCCAACCCGAGGCGAAGGTAGTCGAGCACGGGCCGCACAGCATAAGCTGGGTCTACACCTCGATCATCGAGGGCGGCGGTCGGGTGGACGTCTCACCTGAGACGGACGGCTGCATGGTCTCGTACACCGGCGAGTTTATGCTCAAGCGCAAGCTCCTCGACCGGGCTGCCCGCTTCGTCGGGGTCGAGCGCTTCGCCCGCAAGAACGGGGAGCGCTCCCTCTCGCGCCTCAAGCACCTGATGGAGGCTCGACGCTACTGATGGGCGTGGGACTCTTCGAGATACTGCTGGTGTTTCTAGTCTTTCTGATCGTGGGTCCCAGGCGCATAGCCGACCTCCTGCGCTCATTGGGCCGCGGCGCCCACGACTTCGTGGAAGCGCTCGGACGCGACAAGAAAAACGAGCTGCCCAAAGAAGAGCAGGACAGCGAGCGAGAATAAAGGCTTAAGGTCTCAGGCTTCAGGTAATTGCCGATGCCTGTAGTTTGACACCTATAATCCCAGCAACACCCTCCCGCCGGCTCCGACGCGAGCGTTCGGAGGCTGGCGCTCGACACCCGAGAGGTTCTCTCCTGCGCTCTTCAGGTAGACCCTGGGCTCCTCGACGGCGAGCCCCGGGTTCGCAGCGTAGGTCTGCCTGGTGACGCCCTGCCAGGTGAAGGTCAGGAGGACGGGTGGTTCCTCCCCCTCTTCGAGCTCGACGTACACCTCCGGCTGGCCCAGCTGGCGGGAGAGCGAGTTCATCGAGCGGCGCTGCTCGGAATCGTTGAAGAGGTCTATGCCAGCCCGCAGCCGGTTGGCGGGTTCTGCGAGGCGCTCCCTGAGCTCGTACTCCTCCTCCAGCTCACTACGGAGGTCCTCTACGGTGGCGCGTAGGTCGGCGATCTCGTTCTCCCGCTCTTCGAGGTCCCTCTCGAGGCCCTCGATCCTGCGGAGGGCGTCCTCCAGCGCCTGGTCCTTGCGGGACGCGAGCTCCTCGGTGTCCTGACGCAGATCCTCCATCCCCTCCGCCCTACGCGCCAGGAGGTAGTCGCGGCGGGCGATCTCGCCGTCTTTGCGCTCGATCTCGCGCTGGAGACGCGACACTTCACGCTCGAGCCCCTCTCTCCGGCGACGGCGTCCCCTCGCCTCCTCTTCGAGGTCCCTGATCCGCTCCTTCAGCCGAGCCCGCTCGCGCTCCAGCGACGCGATGTGTCCCTCGCTCGCCGCCTTGGAGGCGCGGGCCTCGTCGGCGGCGAGCTGGGAGGCTGTGATCTGATCGAAGAGCTCGCGGATGTGGTTGTTCTTGATCGCGAGCCGCGCCTTGAGCTCCTCGGGATCGGAGGTCTCCTCCTGCAGAGCATCGACTTCGGCGGTGTCCTCGGTGGCCCCGTTCGCCGGCTCCGGTGGAGGCTGCTTCCCGTCGGCTTCGTTCCGGTCCGGCTCCTCCAAGTTGCCCTACCTCTCCTCTGATTCTTCCCCTGGCTGCTCGGCCTCAGACCGTCCCCCAGCAGCCTCGGTCTGCTCCGTCTCTCCTGCTCCCGCGCCCTCCGGCTCCTCTCCCGCGCCCTCCTGCGGCTGCTTGAGGGATTTACCAGCCTCCCGAGCAGCCCTGCGCTCGGCCTTGATCCTCTCCCGCTCCTCGGCCGACATCTTCTTGGGCTTCTCTTCTTCGGATGACGCTGTTTGCTCCTGCTGGCCGGTCTTGACGGACTTGCCAGCCTCCCTGGCTGCGCGGCGCTCGGCCTTTATGCGTTCGCGCTCTTCGGCAGACATCTTCTTCGGTCTCTCGCCACCCTCTGCGGCTTCCTCCTCCGTCTCCTCCTT
>DASZKL010000209.1:0-5557 GCA_035947015.1 Rubrobacteraceae bacterium | reverse complement strand
TCACCCTTAGGGTCGTGCGCCTCGACCAACCCGTCGCTGTAGAACAGAGCTGCCTCGCCGGCTCGCAGTACTATCTCCTTCTCCTCATAGCTCATACTCGGCATGAGACCTAGGGGCATCCCTCTCGCCCTCAGTTCCACTGCATCGCCATCACCATGACGCACATGGGGTAGATCGTGGCCGGCGTTGGCGTAGGTGAAGCTACCGCTCTTGGGATCGAGGACACCATAGAAGCAGGTGACGAACATATTAGGTGGGATGCGAGCCACCAACGTCTCGTTGACCTGAGCCAGTACTTTGCCCGGAGAGGAGGAGCCCAAGGCTTGGGCTACCGCCCTGAGCATGTTGGAGGTCGCTTCCGCCACTAAAGCTGCGGGCATTCCCTTGCCCGTTGCGTCTCCCACAACTACTCCCACCCGGCCCTCTTCGAGATCGAAGAAGTCGTAGAAGTCTCCTCCGACCTCCCTGGCTGGCTGGTAGTAGGGAGAGATCTGCCAGCCAGCCAGGGAGGGTACCTCTTTAGGGAGAGAGGCTTGCTGGATGCGCCGCGCCAACCTGAGCTCCTGCTCTATGCGCTCGCGCTCGATCCTCTCTTGCTCTAGAAGCAGTTGCCTCAGTGTTGAGCCGATCGTTCCGATGCTCCACTGCTCGGCGATCTTGTCCTCCACTATGCGGTGGATGAAGACTGGCATGAAAGCCATCTCCCTTCCGGTAGGAGCAAGACCCATAAGCTCTCCTCGATCGTGGGTGGCGCGCACGATGCAGCGGGTGACCACCTTGTCCTCCGCAGCTACCTGGTCCTCGACGCGTATGCTGGCGTTGGAGAGGGCCGCAGAGAATTGGGCGATCGCCCATTTTACGCCTTCGCGGTCGGGCGCTTGGGCGGAAAGCAGTTCGGAGTGGTTTACGAAGTCGGGGGCCATCATCTCGTCCACTGCATCCAGGCCCCCCTTGACAATTGCCTCCAAGAAACGGCGGGCCAATGCCATGTTCTCCTCTACCGACATAGAAGGCCCTCCTTGCCATCTCGCGTTTTCTACAATGGGTCGGCACCACGCATGATGCCACCCGGCGGGGCTAGGCGCATTGACCGGAAACTTATTCACCGAAGTGTCTGGAAAAGAGGTCTTCTCGGAAGTCAGTATGCACGATTCTGCATAGAACCGCTGGCTGCGAACGAGAATGTGCCGCACCGTGGCACAAAGCGTCGGGGTATACCCTACGAGATGTAGGGTGGCGAATAAACTTGCGATCCTCTGGATGCGGGGACCACAATCGCTGGCGTTTGGGTTCCGTTTGAGTTCGCAACTAGGTCGCCTAGCGCGGCCCGGTACTTTTTCCTGCTGATGCCCACTTTCCCCGCTCGTAGGGCGGGAAACGGGCTATTTACCGAGCATGTGAACTGGGTTAATATCCGGGGGCCACGAGATCACCTTGCGCCAGGAGAGGAGGGGGATCGGCATGGACTTCGAGGTCAGCATAGACGAACACGCCGAGGCCTACTCCATCATCGCGGTGCGCGGTGAGATCGACCTCCACACGGCCCCCAAGGTCGAGTACGCCATAGAGCGCGCCGCACAGACTAACGGCGCCGTCGTAGTGGACTTGAGCGGCGTGGCGTTCATGGACTCGACGGCTCTCTCGGCACTCGTACGTTCCAAGGACTCATTGCAGGAGCGGGGCACCTCGCTGCGGCTCGCCGCCCCCTCGCAGGCCGTCGACCGCATCTTCTCCGTGACCGGCTTCAGCGACTACTTCGACATCTTCCCTTCCCGCGAAGCCGCTATCCCGGATCAGGGTTAGGCAGGACGGGAGCAACCCCCCAAGCACTCTCTGGACTCGGACTCCTTGCGTACTAGAATCTAACCATGATGACCGACGTCAAGAGGTTGGAGGTTCCCGAGCCTCTCGTGCGCCTGGCCAAGGCGTTTCGGGGGAAGGGCTACGAGCTGTACCTTGTGGGGGGGTACGTGCGGGATACGCTGCTGGGGAGAACAAGACCGGGCGCGCACAGGAGACCAGATGCGGCGACCGACGCACATCCGGGGGAGATCAAGCGCATCCTGAGGCCCTTCGCAGAGCACCTGTGGGCCGTGGGAGAGCGGTTCGGCACGATCGTCGCGAAGGTAGACGACTACGAGATCGACGTCACGACGTACCGGAGCGACCTCTACACGGAGGGGAGCCGGCACCCACAGGTTAGGTTCGGGGAGAGCCTGCGTGAGGACCTGGCTCGCAGGGACTTCACGATCAACGCCGTCGCTGTGGATGCGCTAACGGGGGAGATCCTTGACCCCTTCGGCGGGCGCAAAGACCTCGAGTCCGGCGTGATCCGGCCCGTCGGCGACCCTCTGGAGAGGATGCGCGACGACCCCTTGAGGATGCTGCGCGCTGTGCGCTTCGAGACCACTCTCTCTTCCCCCGAAAAACCCTTCGCCATGACGCTGGATCTGGAGGAGGCGATCCGGGAGAACGCACACTGGCTCGAGAGCATCTCCGCCGAGCGCATCAGGGAGGAGTTCGAGAGGATCCTCCTCTCCGATAACGTCGCGCTGGGCCTGCGAACCCTCGTGCGCCTTGGGCTCATGCCCTACGTCGTACCTGAGTTCATGGAGACGGTAAACGTCGAGCAGGAGGCCGAGCTCCACCACAAAGACGTCTTCGAGCACACCCTGATCGTGGTCTCCAACATCGAGTCCGACCCTATTCTGCGCAAGGCCGCCTTCTTCCATGACATCGGCAAGCCGCGCACCCTCGTCTACGAGCACCACTGTACCTACTGCGGGGCGAAGAGCACTAAGGGTGAGGCTGGCGAGGGAGAGTGCGAGCGCTGCGGCGGCAGGACGATCCCGAAGAGGATCCACTTTTACGGCCACGAGAACGTCGGCGCAGGCATAGCGCGCCGCGCGATGCGGCGCCTGGCCTACTCAAATGACGAAGTCGACGCCGTCGCCCACCTCGTCGCCAACCACATGCGCCCCTACGGGTACGCTGCGGGTCGCGACCCGTGGAGCGACTCCGCAGTCAGGCGCTTTATCCGGGATGCGTACCTCGCCCGCGGCGACCGGAAGCTCACTGACGTGGACATGCTACTCAAGCTCGCGCGGGCGGACATCACAGGGAGCGCCCCGCGGCGGAGGCGCATAGCCGAGGAGTCCTGGCGCAGCCTCAAGGACCGTGTGGACAAAGTGCGCGCCGAAGACGAGATCGAGAGGCTCGAGAGTCCACTCGACGGCACCGAGCTCATGGAGCAGTTCGGCCGCGGACCGGGGCGCTGGATCAAGGCTCTCAAAGACTACCTGCAGAACGAGGTCATCGAAGGCCGCCTGGGCAAATACGACAAAGAGAGAGCCCGCGAGCTCGCCGAAACCTACGCCCGCGACCACGAATTCTTCGAGAGTGGAGAGTAGCGAGTGAGGGATCGAGAGAAACCATTCCTTACTCCCGACCTCACTACTCCCCGTTCGCCGGGAAGGAGCAGATAACATGCCTGACGACCCTCTCGTAACCACGGATTGGCTCGACGCACATCTGGACGATCCCGGCATACGGATCGTGGACATCCGCGGCTACGTGAAAAGGACGAACCTTGGGGGAGGTCGCCAGAGGGCAGAGTACTTGGGGGCACGCGATGAGTACGACGAGTCCCACGTCCCCGGCGCCGTGTACGTCGACTGGACCCGCGACATAACCGACCCGGACAACCCCGTCCCCGTGCAGGTCGCCCCGCCGGAGCGCTTCGCGAAGCTCATGGCCTCTCTGGGCATAGGCGACGATACGCACGTCGTAGCCTACGATCACGCCGGGGGCCAGTTCGCCACGCGGCTCTGGTGGGTCCTCACCTACTACGGCCACGGCTGGGTCTCCGTCCTCGACGGTGGTTGGGAGAAGTGGATCGCCGAGGGTCGTCAGACGACCTCGGAGCTTCCAGAGCCCGAGCCCGCCGTCTTCACCCCGAGGCCAAGGGGCGAGTGGCGAAAGGAGGCGGAGGACGTCCTAGCGTCGCTCGCTCGCGGCGAGTACGTCCTCGACGCGCGTGACGAGGGGCAGTACACCGGCGTGGTAGCGCGCGGCGAGGGGCGCGCCGGCCGCCTCCCTGGAGCCACACACCTCCACGCCGACAGCCTCTTCGACCCCGAGAGTGGCACCTTCCGCCCCGACGAGGAGCTGGCCGAGAGGCTGCGGGAAGCCGGCGTGCCGGAGAACAGGGACGCCCCCCTAATCGCCTACTGCAACGGCGGGGTGGCTGCGACGGTGCCGCTCTTCGTCCTCCACCGGCTCGGCTACAGGAACCTCGCCAACTACGACGGGTCGTGGAACGAGTGGGGGGTACGGGAGGACCTGCCTGCCGAGCGATAGAGGCCGCGTCTGGTGACCCGCTCCACCGATAAGGAAGCAATCCAATGCTACAATCCCCGAGGTTGATGAAGAAGTTGCAGACCAAGAACGTAATCTCCTGGATCTTGAGCCTGACCATGATAGCCGCCGGCGTCGCGCTCATCGCATCCTTCTTCCTGGCTGGCAGCCTGAACAGCGCCGCCACGAACAGCGAGGACCCGGGCGGCTTCAACGTCCCCAAGCTCGACACCGCGGACGGGGGCGCCACTAGCGGCCCGAAGGACAAGACCCTCAAGCTGACCATCCCCAGGATGAGCCAGCTAGAGAACGACCCCGTGCCTACCGTGCCCGGCACCAACGTGCAGGCCCTCGGCTCGCACGCAGCAATACACCTCGCGGGCACGGGTTTCCCGTGGGACGAAGAGGCGAACGTCTACCTGGCGGGTCACCGCCTCGGCTACCCAAGGACAGACAGCTTCCTGTCCTTTTTCGACCTGAACAACCTCGAGGCGGGGGACAAGATCTACATCACCGACGCCAACGGCACCAAGTACACCTACGAGGTATTCAAGGAGTTCACGGTGAGCCCCACGGACCTCTCCGTGACGCAATCCGAGCCCGACAAGAACATTCTGACCCTCCAGACCTGTACGCTGCCGGACTACTCGCAGCGCCTGATCGTCCAGGCCGAGCTGGTCGAGACGGCCTAGCACGCCGTCCGACGCGTTTACGCCCTCTGGAACTCCTGGGCTTTAAAGCGCTCCGCGGATACGCCCTTCGACTCGTCTGAGGCCAGGTACACAAAGACGCCGGTGTTCTCTTCCGGGGTTATACGGGTCATGGGGTCTTCTTCGGGGTAGGCGGCGGCGCGCATCCCAGTGCGCATCCCGCCGGGGTCGACGGCGTTCACGCGGATGCCGCGCTCTTCCAGCTCGGCGGCCAGGATCTGGGTGAGCCCCTCTACGCCGAACTTGCTGACCGAGTAGGCACCCCACTCGGCGCGGCCCTCGACGCTGACCCCGCTGACGACGTTGACGATCGAGCCTCCCTCCGGCATGTGGCCTATTACCGCCTTCGAGACCAGGAACGGCCCCGTGAGGTTCGCGTCTATGACCCGCCGCCACTCGTCCTCGGGGTACTCCTCTATGGCGACCCGCGGTCCCAGCAGGCCGGCGTTGTTGACGAGCACGTCTATCTTGCCGAACCGCTCGACAGCCCT
>DASZKL010000208.1:0-4125 GCA_035947015.1 Rubrobacteraceae bacterium | reverse complement strand
CTCATCCAGGCCGCCTCGTGGGTGAGCAGGCGCGCCGCCCTTATCTTCGTCTGCATGTCCGCCAGCTTGAAGGCGACGGCCTGGTGCTCGGCTATGGGTTTGCCGAAGGTGGTGCGCGCAGCGGCGTAGATCGCCGCGTACCGGAAGGCGGCCTCGGCGATCCCGATGGCCTGAGCCGCGATCCCGACCCTGCCGGTGTCGAGGGTCCCGAGGGCCACGCCCAGTCCTCTGCCCTCCTCGCCGAGCCTATCTTCCTCAGGAACGAAGACGTTGTCCAGGATCACATCATCCGTCGTAGCCGAGATGACCCCCATCTTCTCTGCGTGCTTGCCGAAGGAGATGCCCTCGGCGTCCATCCCGACGACGAAGGCCGTGACGCCCTCCGGGGCGCGGGCGAAGACGACCATCGCGCCGGCCACCCTCCCGTTCGTGACCCACTGCTTGTGCCCCGAGAGCCTGTAGCCGCCGTCTACCCTCTCGGCTCGCGCCGCGATAGCGGCGGCGTCGGAGCCTGTCTCGGGCTCGGTGAGGGCGAAGCACCCGATCCTCTCTCCGCGAGCGAGGTCCGGCAACCAACGCGATCTCTGATCCTCATCGCCGTACATCAGAATGGGCAGCGTCCCCGCGCTCGTATGCACCGCGAGTGTCACACCGACGCCGGCGTCGGCGCGGCTGATCTCCTCGAGGAGCAGCACGTAGGAGAGGAAGTCGGCGCCAGCTCCGCCGTACCCTCTAGGCACGCACAGCCCCATGAGCCCTGCTTCGGCGAGCTTATCGAACGTCTCAGCGGGGAAGCGGTCCTCGCGGTCCAGCTCTGCGGCGTATGGCGCAACCTCCCTGTCGGCGAACGCCGTCGCGCGCTCTTTGATCTCTCGCTGTTCCTTGCTGAGTTGGAAGTCCATGATCTCTCTATCCGAATCGCCTCGATCTCTCAAGACCGATTCTACGCCGAGCCCGTTCTCTGTGCCGTCTCTTCTATCAGCATGTCTACGACGTCTTCGAGCAGGCCCGCACGCTCGTAGGCCCGGCGCTGGCGCCTCGCGCCGTTGCCTCGCTCCAGAGTCTCGCTCACGAGCGCCGAGATCTCCTCCCACTCTCCGTGCTCCTCGAGCGCCGGGCGCGCGAAGTCGAGCATCTTCCAGATCACCTCCCGCGCAGGGGCGGAGCGGGAGGCCTCGACGTCCACGAGATCGGCGTCGAGGCCGTGGCGGGACGCTACCCAGGTGGCGGCGCGCAAGAGCTCGAGGCGCGCCTCTGGGTAAGGCTCCCCGCCCTGGGCTCGTTCGTGGCAGGTGCGTACGAGCGCGCGAGAGAGCCCCGCTAGCATCACGGCCTCGTCGACTCTGCTGCACACGTCTGCGACCCGGATCTCGACGGTCTCGATCTTCTCAGGCAACCTCAGGTCCCAGTAGACCTGGGTTCGTTCCTTTACACCGCCGGTACTTACCAGCGTCCTCACAAGGGTGTCGTGCTCCGCGAGCGAGCTGAAGAGTCCAGGTGGGCCCGCCGTCGGGAGTCGGCCCCAGATCTGCGTGCGGTAGCTGGCGTAGCCGGTGTCCTCGCCGAGCCAGAAGGGCGAGTTGGCCGAGAGCGCCAGCAGCGGCGCAAGCCACACGCGCAAGCGGTTCATGACCTGGATCGCCGCCTCGCGGTCGCTCAAGCCCACGTGCACGTGGAAGCCGAACACGACCTGCTCCTCTGCGAGCTGCCGCTCTCTCTCCACGATCTCGAGGTAGCGCTCCCTCGGGGTCACCGGCTGCTCCTGCCAGTGCGAGAAGGGGTGCGTGCTCGCCGCAGCGATCTGGAGCCCCTCCTCCGCCGCAGCCTCGATGACCGAGCGCCGCAGTCGCAAGAGCTCGGCGCGCACCTCAGATAGGGTGAGGCAGACGGGAGTCAGGGCCTCGATCTGCGATGTGTGCAACTCGGGCACCACCTCTTTCTCGCCCAACGCCTGCTGCGCCCTCCGCAGCACGCTCTCGCCGTGGCCACTCAACTCGCGGGTCGCGGGGTCGATAATCTGGTACTCTTCCTCGACCCCGAAGGTGTACTCTTCCGACTCTCTCGACACGCCGGTTGCCTCCCCTCGGAGGATGGGCCGCTTGCGGCCCCTTGGATCCCTCCTTTGTACGGAAAGGTACCATGACGACTGCGGCGCTGCGCGGAGCGCTTGGACCCGCGGCTCTTCCGGTTCAGCGGACAACGACCTCTACCGAAAAGTCGCGCACCTGGCAAGCGCAGGGAGTATCATCCGGGGTAAGGGAAACGCACTGGAGGAGCATAACGATGTTGGTGAAGGACGAGCTTCTCGACAAGGTAGTTAGTCGCGTTCGCGAGCAGCTGCCCGAGGATCAGGTGCCTCAGGTCGAGGAATTCGTGCGTCAGTACTACACTTGGATACCCCTGGAAGACCTGGCCGATCGCTCCCCGATCGACGTTTACGGGGCGGCCGTTGCCCACTGGAGTTTCGCCAAGCAGCGGCCGCCTGGGACGCCCAAGATCCGGGTCTACAACCCGCTCTTCGACGAGCACGGCTGGCAGTCGACCCACACCGTGGTCGAGATCGTCAACGACGACATGCCCTTCCTCGTGGATTCGACGAGGATGGCGGCCAACCGCCAGGGTTTCGCGATCCACCTCATGCTCCACCCCATCATGAAGGTGAGGCGCGACGGCGAGGGCCGGCTCGTCGAGGTTCTGCCCCACGACGCCGAGGACGAGGATGCGATCTCCGAGTCGATCATACACATCGAGGTAGACCGGCAGACGGAACCCGCCGTGCTCCAGGAGCTCTACGACTGCATAGAGAGCGTCCTCAAACAGGTGCGCGCAGCCGTCGAGGACTGGCCGGACATGCTCGAGAGGGTCAGTAGCATCATCTCCGAGGTCGAAGAGAACCCTCCGCCGATCGAAGCCGACGATCTCGCCGAAGCCAGGTCCCTTCTCGAGTGGATCTCCGACGACCACTTCACATTCCTTGGCTACCGCGAGTACGAGCTGGTCACGGAGGACGAGGAAGACGTTCTGAAGAACGTGCCGGGAACCGGCCTCGGCATTCTGCGGGAGACGAGCGCTAGGCCCGTCTCGCAGAGCTTCGCCAAGCTACCACCCGAGGTGCGGATGCTCGCCCACGAGCCTTACCTGCTCAACCTCACCAAGGCCAACTCGCGCGCGATCATCCACCGGCCTTCCTACATGGACTACGTAGGCGTCAAGAAGTTCGACGACTCCGGCGAGGTCATCGGCGAGCGGCGCTTCCTGGGGCTCTACACCTTCTCAGCCTACAGCAAGAGCGTGCTCGACACCCCGATCGTGAGGCGCAAGGCGAGGTACGTCCTGGATCGCTCCGGCTTCCCGCCGGGGAGCCACAACGAGAAGGATATGATCGAGATCCTCGAGACCTACCCACGCGACGAGCTCTTCCAGATCTCGAAGGAAGAGCTGTTCGAGACCTCGATGGGCATCCTCCACCTGCAGGAACGCCAGCATATCCGGCTCTTCGTAAGACGCGATACCTACGGGCGCTTCTTCTCGTGCCTGGTGTTCGTGCCGCGCGAGAGGTACAACACGGAGATCCGACGCCGCATGCAGGACATCTTGCAGAGGGCGCTGGGCGGCACCAACGTCGAGTTCAACGTCAGGCTCTCCGAATCCGTGCTCGCGCGTCTCCACTTCACCATCTACACCACGCCGGGCGAGGTCCCAGACTACGACGTCGACGATATCGAGGAACGCCTCGTCGAGGCGACCCGTTCGTGGACGGACAACCTCTACGAAGCCCTGATCGAACACTTCGGGGAGGAGCTTGGAACCGAGCTCTTCCGCAAGTACCGCGAGGCTTTCCCCCCAGGATACCGCGACGGCTTTCTGGCAAGGACCGCCGTTGCCGACATCCGCAAGATCGAGGAGCTCGAGTCCGAGGACGACATAGGCATGAGCCTCTACCACCCGCTCGAAGAGCCCGAGAACTTCCTCGGGTTCAAGCTCTTCGGGCTGGGGGAGCAGATCTCACTCTCCGACATCCTGCCCCTGCTCGAGGATATGGGCGTCGAAGTCGTCGACGAACGCCCCCACAAGATAGAGCCGGTCGGGTCGCCTTCGGTGTGGATCTACGACTTCGGCCTGGTC
>DASZKL010000207.1:0-3342 GCA_035947015.1 Rubrobacteraceae bacterium | reverse complement strand
CATCCCGAGCCAAGAGGAGATCACATGCCCAAGGGGATACTCGAACGGCTGTCCGAGGGCGTCGTGCTCGGGGACGGGGGCTACCTGCTCGAGCTCGAGCGGCGCGGCTACGTGCAGGCCGGGCCGTTCGTCCCCGAGGTGAGCCTGACGCGCCCCGAGGCGCTGGCCGAGCTGCACAGGGAGTTCGTGCGCGCCGGCGCCGAGGTGATACAGACCCTCACCTTCTACGCCAGCGAGGACAAGCTCGCGACGGTCGGTCTCGAGGGCAGGGTGGAGGATATGAACCGCGCCGCCGTCAGGGCGGCCCGCGAGGTAGCTTCGGAGGGAGAGGTGCTCGTCGCCGGCAACCTCAGCGAGACCTGGGGTTACGACCCGGAAGATCCCGCCTCCCCCCGCCACGTCAGGGAGATGTTCGACAGGCAACTTGCCGTCATGACCGAGGAAGGCGTGGACTTCATCATAGCCGAGACCTTTCTCTGGCTCGGGGAGGCCATGATCGCCACCGAGGCGATAAAGGCCACGGGGCTTCCGGCGATGGTCACGATGGCCTTCGACAACGACCCCGTCTCCTACGAGGGCCTCTCGCCGGGCGAGTGTGCCCGCAGGCTCGCCGACGCTGGCGTGGACATCACCGGCGTCAACTGCCTGCGCTCCCCCGAGCGTACGCTACCGATCATGGAGGAGATGCGCGCCGCCGCACCGCCGGAGGTCCACATGGCCGCCCAGCCGGTCGCCTACCACGGCCACCAGCCCAACTTCACCTCGCTCCCCGAGTTCCCCTACGAGCTGGAGAAGATACAGCTCCCCCGCGCCGCGTTCGCGGACTTCGCCACGAGGGCGCGAGACCTAGGCTACGACTACATAGGCTCGTGTTGCGGCTCGGTGGCCTCCCACGTAAAGGAAATGGCGCGCGCGCTCGGCAAGGTTCCAGCCGAGGAGCGCGAGTGGCGCTCGAAGACAGGCAAGCCGATGTCCGGCTTCGAGTTGCACCAGCCCGAGAACCGGTGAGAACTACCTACGAATACATCGTCGTAGGCTGCGGCGGGATCGGGAGCGCCACAGCCTGCTGGCTCTCCCGGCAGGCCGGAGATCAGGTACTCGCCCTCGAACACTTCCACCTTGGACACGACCGCGGCGGCTCGGAGGACCACTCGCGCATCATCCGCCTCTCCTACCACGCCCCGGAGTACACGACCCTCACCCCCCACACCTACGAGGCCTGGAGCGAGGTAGAAGAGGAATCCGGCACCCAACTCGTCTTCAAGACCGGAGGCCTCGACCTCGAGCCCGTAGACGATGGGCCGAGGTTCATAAACCAGTACGCCGTGGCGATGCGCGAGGCGTCCATCCCGTACGAAGAGCTCTCCGCACAAGAGGTCATGGAGCGCTTCCCGCAGTTCAGGCTCGACGAGAACGTGCGGGGGGTCTACCAGGAGGACGCAGGCCTCGTCGACGCAGGCAGGGCCAACGCGACCCACGTAGCCCTCGCCCGCTCGCGCGGAGCCGAGATCCTGGAGAACACCCCGGTGCGAAGCATCAGGGTAGCTGGCGACGGCATTGAGGTCGCTACCGACAAGAGCATCTTTAGCGGGCGGCGCCTGATCCTGGCGGCCGGGGCGTGGACGAACGAGATCCTGCGTCACGTCGGCGTCGCGCTACCGATAACCTGCACCCAGGAGCAGGTTACTTACTTCAGGGCGCCGAACCTTGAGGAGTTCTCTCCGGGACGGTTTCCCGTCTGGATCTGGCACGGCGGCCCCGAGAGCTCGTTCTACGGGGTCCCCGTCTACGGCACCCCCGCTACCAAGGCGGGCCAGGACGTCGGCGGCGACGTGGTAACGGCAGACACCCGCACCTTCGAGACCAACGAGCGCGTGCTGGCTAACGTGCGGAGCTTCCTCGAGCGCTACATCCCCCACGCTCTAGGTCCCGAGCTCTACACCAAGACCTGCCTCTACGACATGCCTCCAGACCGCGAGTTCGTCCTCGGCACGCTACCAGATGTACCCCAGATCTCCGTCTTCAACGGGGCGGGTCACGGCTTCAAGTTCGCGAGCCTGGCAGGAAAGATCCTGAGCGAGCTGGCGCTCCACGGAGAGACGCGGTACCAGATCGAGGCTTTCCGCGTTGACCGCCCCGCTCTCACCGACCCTGCCTACGAGCCGGTGTTCGCCCTGTAGACAGAGTCAGGGTAGAGAACGAGGAGCCGGGATTCGGCCCCTCGTTGTGTGTTCGAGATCCGGGTTCGCGCTACATGAACACGATGCCGAAGTTGATGTCGTTGTGCACCATTGTATTTTCGTTCGAGTCGTTCGCAGCGTAGGTTCTTGCCGCCGCATCCTCAAAACCCTCCGGGCAGGCATCGGGCACAGCATTCCCCACACCAGTCCCTACGGTGGCGTTGTTGTTTATGTGCCCCGATGCCACGGCGGCTCTGGGGGTGAAGGACAGGTTGAAACAGTAGTAGTGCCCCGGAGCGGCTGTGCGGACGACGCCGATAACTCCCTTCGAACTCCCCGGCTGAATACCTGGGCTGGTGGTTACCTGCGCGTAGCCCCGCGGCTCCAGCTGTGTCGAGTTTATGCCGTCCAACTCGTCGGCCGAGAGGCCGGTGGCCGTCCCTGCTGCGGGGTTGACCGTCAGGGGAGGCTGGTTCGCGCCAACCTGCAGGGCCAGGGCCGCGCCAGTACCCTGCTTGACCAGCGTGCTCACCGACTGGGCGACGTTCCTGTTGCCCAGCTAGAAGAAGTTACCGTCGGCCCCGAGCGCCGTACTGGCTACCCCCAGTACCAGCGCCAGTATGACGGCGAGGCCCACAAAGAATACCGTGGCCCTCCCCACCCACATAACTTTCTTGACGACGCTTCGTATCATTGCAGTGCTCCTTCGCCGTTCTACCCCACACTATAGGGGGCGACCGTCTCCCGATCGTTACGAAAAGCGTTTCGAAACCCCAGAGCCTCGGAATTTTTCCGAGCTCACCCACGCTCTTCTGTGTGTAAGCGGTGGGGCGAGGACCCTGCCCCGTCGGCCAAAGAACCACCGCCCCGCCTTACGCATCGCTAGATTACGAGGCGAGAGCCCTGCCCTCTCGGCCAAAGAACCGCTTCGTATTTCCGCGACACAGGTAAGTATGCGGGCGCAAGGAGGGATCGTACAGGGGTCAGGTGGCCCTTTTTGGGGGGTCAGGTGACCGATTCTTCAGGCACCTAGATGCTCTGAGCATCTACTATCTGTCCGCTCTGGTAGAGTAGCGCCGTGTCCGCGGGCACGATGTATTTTTCTGCCGGTCCGGGCGCATTATATGATCGAACCCGGCGGGACGGCTTTCACGTCACGTTA
>DASZKL010000206.1:0-2704 GCA_035947015.1 Rubrobacteraceae bacterium | reverse complement strand
CGTGGCCTCAAGGTGGTCCGCGCTGCGGGCTCCGAGCTCGACCGCTAGCGGAATGGCGCCGCGCTCCGAAAACTGGTCCGCGTGCAAACGGAGCGCGAGCCCGTAATCCGCACATGCCTCCAGGTATCTCCTGGCCTCTGGGACCTCGAAAGAACCCCGCTCTAGAAAGACGTCAGCTGCGCGGGCGTAACGGGCGGCCTCGGGGAGGACCTCGGAGATAACGAACTCCACGTACTCGGCGGCCCCTGAGAATTCCTGAGGTACCGTATGTGCCCCGAGAAAAGTAGGGTAGACATCCACCGGATGGTCCTCGGCGGCGGCACGCATGGCGCGCAGGGATTTCAGCTCGGTCTCGCGGTCGAGGCCGTAGCCCGACTTCACCTCGGCGGTCGTGGTGCCGTGCTCGAACATCCAGCCAAGGTGCCTCTCGACGGCGGACTTCAGCTCCTCCTCGCTCCCCGCCCGGGTCGCCGATACTGTCGAGAGGATACCGCCGCCGGCCGCGTGCAGTTCCTCGTAGCTCGCTCCGCGCGAGCGTAGCTCGAACTCAGTGGCCCTGCTCCCGAGAAAGGCAGCGTGGGTGTGGCAGTCCACGAGACCGGGGATTGCGGACTTCCCGCGTCCGTCCACGGTCTCGCAGTCCACCCCTATGTCGCGCAGCACCTCTTTCGGCGGGCCGACGGCTGCGATGCGGTCCCCGGCGAGAGCGATCGAGGCGGGGGCGTGGACCTCGAGCTCGCGGAGATCCCGGCCGCGCAGGGGCCCGCTTCCCTTTGGAGAGATCGCCGCCTCGAGATCGTGGATGAGGAGAGAGATCTCAGCCATCGTCCCGAGCGTAGACGCGCCGCCCGGCGACCCAGGTCGCCGCCACGACCCCGCTTGCGGCCCCGAAGACAAGGGCTGACGGCAGATCCTGCTCCGCTACGTCTGCGATCGCTGGGTGTTCGAGATCTATCTCGACGAAGTCTGCGGGGTCTCCGGTTTGCAACTCTTGCTTCTGCCACCCGGCTCGCAGGAGCCAGGGGGTTGGCGAATCCTCTGTCTGCGGGATGAGGACGTTCCTTCTTCCCGAGAGCCTGCGGGCCCCCGTCTCTATCTCCCTGAGCTCCTCGAAGGGGTCGAGTCGCACGTGCGAGTCGGAGCCGACGCAGAGGCCTATTCCCAACTCGAGTATTCCTCTTGCCGGAAGGAAGCCGTCGCCCAGGTTTCCCTCGGTGGTGGGGCAGGCGCACACCCAAGAGCCGTGCTCGGCGAGCAGGTCCAGCTCGCGTCGATCGGCGTGCGTGGCGTGAACGACGACGGTTCTCTGGCCGAGGAAACCCGCCGCGGCGAGCAGCTCGATGGGTCGCATCCGGTGCTCCCTCTGACACTCTTCTATCTCCCGCGGCTGCTCGTCGGCGTGTACGTGAATCGGCAGGGCGTTCCGGTTGGCGTACTCTCCGATCCTCTCCAGCCACCCACGCGGCACGGCCCTGACGCTGTGCGCGGCAATCCCGACCTCGAGGGGCTGACGCTCTTTCGCCCACCCCCTGAGCGCGTCCACCCGCTCCAGGAATACCTCCAACTCTGCGTCTCGAAAACGGGGAATGCCGCCCCTGGCGTAGGCGACAGGGAGGAGCATGAGACGGATTCCCACCTCTTCGGCGGCTCGGGCGACGGCTTTCGCGAGCTCGTTGGGGTCTTCGTAAGGCTCCCCGTCCGGTCGATGGTGCACGTAGTGGAACTCGGCGACGCTCGTGTAGCCGGCCGATAGCATCTCCCGATAACACCTCTCGCTCGCCTCCTGGATGGAGTACGCGTCGAGGTTCTCCGCCAGAGAATACATTCGCTCCCGCCAGGTCCAGAAATCGTCGTGGGGATGGTCCGGGTCGGCGCGCTCGACGCTTCCGCGCAGCTCGCGCTGGAAGGCGTGGCTGTGGGCGTTGGCGAACCCCGGCGTCAGGGCCCGGCCAGGGAGTCGCTCCCCTCCGGGCGCGGGACCGACCTCTGTAACATACCCTTCCTCTACGGTGACGCCGACGTTGCCGCTCGCTCCGCGGGCGTCGAGGAGGAGGTCGGGTACGAGGGTGCGCCTCACCCTTCGAGCATGGGCATCTGGATGCCTAACCTGCGGGCCGCCTCCATGGCTGCCTCGTAGCCGGCATCGGCGTGGCGGACGACGCCCAGAGATGGGTCGTTGGTGAGGACGCGTTCGAGGCGGGCGGCCCCGTCTTCGGTGCCGTCGGCGACGACCTGGGCGCCGGCGTGGATGGACTTGCCGATCCCGACCCCGCCGCCATGGTGCACAGCGACCCAGCTCGCCCCGCTCGCGGTGTTCAGTAGGGCGTTGAGGATGGGCCAGTCCGCAATCGCGTCCGAGCCGTCCTTCATCGCCTCGGTCTCCCTGTAGGGAGAGGCGACGCTGCCGGTGTCGAGGTGATCACGCCCGATGACTATGGGGGAGGAGATGGCCCCTCCTGCGACCAGCTTGTTGAAGCGCAGGCCTGCCTTGTGGCGCTCCCCGGCTCCGAGCCAGCAGATGCGCGCCGGAAGCCCCTGGAAGCGCACCTTCTCGCGGGCGTTCTCGATCCAGCGCGCGAGCCGCTCGTCTTCAGGGAAGAGCTCCAGGATGGCGTCGTCGGTCGCGTCTATGTCCTGCGCCTCTCCCGAGAGCGCCGCCCAGCGGAAAGGTCCCATGCCCTCACAGAAGAGCGGCCTGATGTAG
>DASZKL010000205.1:0-4486 GCA_035947015.1 Rubrobacteraceae bacterium | reverse complement strand
GGACTTCGCCAGGTCATGGGGGCTCTCGGACTCCTCATCGGCGATAAAGTCCCCAAGTTCCGAGGAGTGATCCTCGCCGACAGGGGTCTCCAGCGAGATCGAGCGCCGGCTCACGCGCCGGATGCGCACGATCTCCTCGGCCTCGACCTCCATGAGGCGGGCGACCTCCTCGTCGGAAGGGTCGCGGTTCAACTCGGCGGCCAGAGAACGCTGGATCCGGTAGTACTTGTTGATCTTCTCGACCATGTGAACGGGGACGCGGATGGTGCGCCCCTTGTCGGCGATAGCGCGCGTGACGGCCTGCCTTATCCACCACGTGGCGTAGGTCGAGAACTTGAAGCCCTTGCGGTAGTCGAACTTCTCCACAGCCCGCATCAGCCCTATGTTACCCTCCTGGATCAGGTCCAGAAGCGAGACGCCCCGGCCGGCGTACTTCTTGGCGATCGAGACGACGAGCCGCAGGTTCGCCTTCGTGAGGTGCGCCTTCGCGCGCCTGTCTCCCCGCTCGATGCGTTTCGCCAGGTATACCTCCTGGGTCTTGGTGAGGAGGGGGGTCTTGCCGATCTCGTCCAGGTACATCTGGACCGCGTCCCCGGTGTAGCGGCTCTTGAGGTCGCCTTCGAGGACCTCTTCGACGAGCTGTATGTCCTCCTCCTCGCCCATGGTGTCGGCAAGAAAGCCTGTGTCCACTATCTCGACGCCGTGTTCGCGCAGGAGACCGTAGACTTGCTGGATCTCGTCGGTCGAGAGATCGACCTCCTGCAGGAGGTCGAGTACTTCGCTGGACTCCAGGGTACCGGTCTCCTGGCCGGTCTCGAAGAGTTCCTGTATCTCCTCTATGTCCCGCAGATCACGCTGGGGCTGCAAGAAGCTCTCCTCAGGGTTGAAACCCTCCTGTAGCTTGCACGTAATATATCTGAAAAAGGTAAAGAATCAATTTAACATCTAGAGCCGTATAGCCGGCGGCGGAAGGAAGGTAAGAGCTTTGATGGGCCTCAGAAACCTGTACCGTGTGTTCCGAGAGACCCGTGATGCGGCGAGGCAGGAGGCGACGCTCGCCGTCACCGGGGACTCGCCCCGGGCGGCGGAGATCGCCGCCCGGCTCGGCGCGCAAAGGGTAATCAAAGGAGCCGAGGTCATCCTCACCCTCTCGGGAGACGCGCTCACGCTCTCCGGGAAGGCGGTCGAGGAGCCGGGGGAGATACCCCTCTCCTCCACGGACGAGAGGGCCCTGCTCGAGGATCTGGTGCCCCGCGTCGTACACGCGCTGGACGAGGACTACCTGGTCCCGCTCGCGAAGGGCTATCCTCCGTTCAGGCGAGCCGTCTGCGAGGAGCTCATCCGCAAGAACGCGAGACAGAACGCCGTCGTCGGGGCCCTGCCCATCCCGGGCGCGGACATGCCTGTCATGACCGCGAACCAGGCCAGGATGGTCTTGAACATCGCCGCCGCCTACGACGAGGAGCTCTCGCTCGATAGGGCGCGCGAGCTCCTCGGGGTGCTGGCCGCGGGCTTCGGGCTGCGGGCGCTGGCGAGGCAGGCCGTCAAGCTGGTCCCGTTCGGCGGCTGGGCGGCGGCCGCGGCCATCGGCTACGCTGGCACCGTGGCGATGGGGAGGGCTACCATGCTCTACTTCGAGCGGGGCAAGCAGAGGCTGGAGGAGGGGGAGATCGCCGAGATAAAGCAACGCGCCATCGAGGAGGCCAGAGCGTTCGTCTCCCGCCTGCGGCACAGGAGAGGGTGATCCCCACCTCAAGGTAGTTCCAATATAATCCTATGCATGTTCTCCTCCGTGTGGCAGGCGCTCTCTGGCGTACGGACCCTGATCCATAAGCTGCGGAAGCTGGGTCTCAGGGTATTCCTGGCCCTGATCGCGGTGCAGGCCGCGCTGGTGGGGATACTGGCGGCGATGGCCGAGCTTCGCAAGCGCCGGAGCGGACCGAGGGAGGGGTTCCCGTGGGAGGAGGGGCCCGAGGTGGACCTGGAGTTTGGAGACACCCGGCTCAAGCTCTATCCTTACGGCGTCAGGCTCTACGAGGCGATGCTCGACGAGATCGAGGACGCAAAGCACAAGATCTTCGTCGGCACGTTTATCTGGAAGGGTGACGAGGTAGGTCGCCGCTTCGTGGAGGCCCTCGCGAGGAGAGCCCGAGAGGGGGTCGAAGTGTGCGTGATCTTCGACGGGCTGGCGAACGTTGTCGTGCCCCCTTCGTTCAAGCGTTTTCCGGAGGAGATCCACACGCTCCACTTCAGGCCGCTGTGGGGGCCTATGGAGCTCGCGGATCCGCGCAACGTCTTCAGGTACCACCGTCACCTGATGGCCGTGGACGGCAGGGTTGCTTTCCTTGGCGGCTACAACATCGGCGCTCTGTATGCGGCGGGCTGGCGCGACACGCAGGTAAGGGTAAGGGGCCTCGCGGCCCGCGAGGTGGAGAACGACTTCGTAGACTTCTGGAACGCCCACCGCACCCCGGATCTCCCCAGGCTGCAGCACGCAGGAGAGCGCGAGTGGAACCCGGCCGTCGTCTTCCACCGAAACGACCCGTACATGCGGATCTTCCCGATCCGGGCGATGTACCTCGAGGCAATAGACAGGGCCGAGGAGCGCATCTACCTCACCCACGCCTACTTCGTCCCAGACCGCGCGATGCGCGCCGGCCTCGCCGAGGCGGCGAAGAGAGGCGTGGACGTCCAGGTCCTCTTGCCGGAGCATTCGAACCACGTTACCGCCGACTGGCTCGCCAGGCGCCACTTCCACGAGCTGCTGCAGGCTGGAGTGAGGATATTCCGCTACGGTCACATCATGATCCACTCCAAGACCGCCACCATAGACGGGGTCTGGTCCACTGTGGGCTCGGCGAACATAGACCGCTACAGCCTCTTGGGCAACTACGAGATAAACCTCGAGGTCTACAGCCGCCGCTTCGCAGCCCAGATGGAGAGGATGTTCGACCTGGACAAGACCAACGCCCGCGAGCTCACCCTCGAAGAGTGGGAGAGGCGCCCCTTGCCGGCCAAGATCGTCGAGCGAGTCCTCGCTACTCTGAGCCCTTTGGTTTAGCGCCGGCGCGCCGGATCCGATTACCCCAAAGGGCTCCGCTGTATAATAGTGGATGCATACCCTTTCGAGGTTCCTCACGAGGGGAGGACCTGCTTGGTACGGTGGCGGTTCATGGAACCTGAGGCTGACCTTGTCTCCGAGCTTGCGCGAGAGGCGGGAGTGGATACGCTGTGCGCCCGCGTCCTGGCGAACCGGGGCGTTCTGCCCGAGGCCGCGTCCGGCTTCCTCTCTCCCTCGCTGAAGACCATCGGGGCGCCGGAGGAAGATGCCTGGCGCCTCGCGGCCCGCAGGGTCGCGCGGGCTGTGAGGGACGGCGAGCGGATAGGCGTCTTTGGGGACTACGACGCCGACGGCATCACCTCCGCCGCCGTACTCTTTATCGCGCTCTCGCACTACACGGACAACCTCACGGTCCAGCTCCCCGTCAGGCAGGTGGGGTATGGGCTGCTTGAGCCCTACGTGCGCGACCTCTTCGCCGAGGGCGTGGATCTCCTCGTAACCGCCGACTGCGGCGTCTCGAACGGGGACGAGGTGGCGCTGGCGGGCGAGCTTGGGATGGACGTGATCGTGACCGACCACCACATCCCGCCAGAGAACCCGCCGAACACCGCGGTCGCGGTCCTCGACCCGAAGCTCTGGAATCCTGACGACCCGCTCGCCGGGGTGGGGGTTGCCTGGAAGTTCGCCTGGGCCGTCGCCCGCGAGCTTGAGGATGCGGACGGCAAGAGGCGCCTGGGCAGGCTCCTTGATCTGGTGAGCGTGGGTACCGTCGTGGACATCGCGCCGCTCATCGGGGACAATCGGGCGCTCGCCACGATGGGCCTGAGGCACATAAACCAGGCGTTGGGCGCAGGTAGAGCTCGACCGGGCATCGAGGCGCTCGCGAGGGTGGCGGGGGTAAGGGGGGAGTTGGACGAGGGAGACCTCGGGTGGAGGCTGGGGCCCCGCATCAACTCCATAGGAAGGATAAAGGACCCTCGTCCTGCCCTGGATCTGCTCCTCACCGATGACAGGCGGGAGGCTGCGCGGATCGCCGCGCTCCTCAACCAGCTCAACGCCGAGCGCCAGCGGCGGACCAAATTCGCCGTCGCAGAGGCGCTCGCGGAAGTGGATCCCGACCAGGACTTCAAGGTCGTGGTGACGGAGGAGACGGGGGGCCTCGCTGGCCTCGTCGCCGGGAAGGTCGCTAGCGCGACGGGAAGGCCGGCGGCGGTCCTGAACCGCCGCGCCGACGGCTCCTACGGCGGCTCGGCGAGGGCAGGGGAGACCGACGTGGACCTCTACGGCGCCCTCTTTTCGGTAAGGCACCTGTTGGGAGAGTGGGGCGGACACCGGAGGGCCGCCGGTCTCTCGGTGGAGCCGGGAGGCTTCGACGCCTTCGTAGCCGGCGTCAACGAGGCGGTGAGGAGACAGCAAGCCGAGAAC
>DASZKL010000204.1:0-5298 GCA_035947015.1 Rubrobacteraceae bacterium | reverse complement strand
CGGGCCACGTCGTCGCGGGGGATCTCACCCCGCCTGCCCAAAGACTCCGCAGCCTCGATCCTGCCCTTCCCCTCCTCGTTGGTGAGGCCACCGGGGCGGATGATCGTGTAGTCGAGGTCGCTCTCCTTCAACCGCTCGTCTGCGCTGGCCTTGGCGAAGAGGTACGGCTGCATCGCCTCGGAACCACTCTCCGGCTCACCGGCGCCCATCGAGCTGAGCATCAGATAACGCCTCACCCCGTGCCTCTCCGCCGCCCCGACGAGCTTCACGGCGCCCCCGTAGTCCATCGTTTCTTTGCGCGCGGCCCCGCTACCCGGTCCGGCCCCGGCGGCGAAGACTATGGCGTCGCAGCCCTGCACGGCCTGCCCGACGGCGCCCTCGACCTCCTCTTCTTCGAGATCAACCAGCACGGGCTCGGCTCCATCCGCCTCGACATCCGGCATCTGCTCCTCCTTGCGGACCAGACCCCGCACCTCGTGTCCCTTTTCCGCCAGCATCCGGACCAGACGCCGCGCCGTCTTGCCGTGCGCCCCTGCAACGAGTACCTTCATAGACGCATCCCCCCTTCACGTTGGCCATTCTCCGAAGAAGATCAGTTTACCCCCGGCGCACCCCGGCCTGCGAACCGGATACGCGACCCAGGCCTCGGCGCCCGAACGGCGAGCCAGTCAGCCGACGACGACGGGCACGCGCTGGATGGCGTTTACGCCGTAGCCGCCGTAGTTCCAGGTCTCGTCGCCTTCTGCGGGCTGCGTGTTGCCCGAGGCGTCGGTGGCGCGGACGCAGAGCTCGTATTCGCCAGGCTCGCGGACGTCCCACTCGTAGGACCACTGCCTCCAGGCGTAGGGCCCTATGGGTTCGCCGAGTTGGGCGTCTTCCCACGTGCGCCCGCCGTCAGCCGAGAACTCCACCAGCTCGACGGGCCCGAAGCCGGACCACGCGCGGCCCTCCACCAGCGTCTTTCCCATTCGGACGTGCCGTCTGCGGGAGAGGAAATCGGGGATCCCCGGCGGGACCATCAGGGCGCGCGGTCTCTTGCGGGTCACCGGCGTGCCTGGGTCGAATTCGGAGCGCTTGTAGCGGTACTTGATGCCCTGCTGGACACCCGAGAAGGGCTCGCCTATGGCCGTGATCTTCCTCAGCCACTTCACCGAGGCCATCCCGTACCAGTCGGGCACGACGAGCCTCAGAGGGAAGCCGTGCTGGGGAGGGAGCGGTTGGCCGTTCATCGCGTAGGCGAGCAGCACGTCCTCGCGCAGGGCCTCCTCGATGGAGAGGCTTCGCTCGTAGGCGTGCTCAAGCCCCGCGTCGATGCCCCGGTCGTGGCCTGAGAAGAGGATCTCGACCGCCTCATCAAGCACGCCGGCCTCATCGAGGATGGGCTTCAAGGGTGTGCCGGTCCACTCCGCGCACCCGACAGCCTCCTCGTGCCACGGAGCCGAGATCGGGCGCGGGGAGAGATGGGCGCGCCCGTTGCCGCCGCACTCCATCGCAACGGGCACGGTGAGAGCCGGGCGCGCCTTTAGATCATCGAGGGTGAGCCTCGAGGGGGTGCGGACGAGGCCGTCGATCTCGAGCTCGTACGCCGCCGGGTCGATGAGGGGGATGTCGAAGTGGATCAGGAGATAGTGCATGCCGATAGGCGTGATGGGATAGCGCAGCCCCTCTAGGTGCATCCCGTGGTTCCGGAGGGCGAGCCACACCTCTTCGCGGGTGAACTCCTCTTTCCTCACGGGTTCGGTCATCGGCGACCTCCTCTCTCCCGCAGCGGGACGGCGGATTGCCCGCCTATGAGGGTATCGTCTGTCCAACAGGGATTCCAGAAGTTCAACAGCCCCGAAGAGGTTCTGCAAGCCATACAGGGCTCTTAGGGTCTAGCGCCGCCCGGAAAAGCTCATAAGCTGAAAGCGAGGCCTTATAGGCCGAAGCGTGCTGACCGGCACGGTATGCGGAGGGTCGATGACCTTCCGCGTATCGCTTTAGCGCCGCCCGGCCAGTAGCCGCACGAGGAGCGAGGCGGCGAAGAAGGCAACCATCCTGACCAGCCCCTGCAGCGCGGCCTCAGTCAGGTCGTCCTTGACGCCCCTGCGGTCGGGTATCTGCTCAGCGACGAAATTGTTTATGGGGCGGGTCAGGATCATTGCCATGCTTATCGCCAGCAAGGTCAGAAGCCGCCTCTGTGTCTTGTCGCTCATACGATTTACTCCCCTCGAGGATGCGGGATCCACGAGCCCGCGTAACTCCCGCACCCTGTCGATGCCCTGCACGGTGATCGTGAATTCGGATGGCGCGTCGGTCTTCTCTACAAAGCCCTGGTTTAGCAGGTACCTCACCGCGACGGCGGATTCGGTGGACCCGGGCTCCATTCCCGCCGCTCTCGCCGCGCTCTCGTTAGGGGGCGATTCCGGCGCGCCGATCGGGACGGGTCTCGTGGGAGCTTGCCCGGAGAGATCGTAGAACGCCCCCAGAAGGCGCATCGCGAGATCCTCTATGCCGCTGGTTGGCATACCCGTACTTCCTCCGCCTAGCGAACGGTTACCACGCTCGGAGGAGATGTACCCCGCGGGAGACGAACGTAACCCGGCCCCCGCAGGTGGCGGCCCTCGTTCGCAAGGTACTCAGAAGAGGAGGTTGCTCACTACCGGTGGAGTGAACCAGCAGATCTCTCCTCCTTGCCGCCACTCGAACAGCCCCGAGTCGCCCTCCTCGGCGAGCACGCTGCACACGGCCGTTGGCACCGGTTGTCCGAACTTGGGCCGTGCAATGGCCGGGGCGGAGAAGATCACCAACACCGCCGCCACGAACACCGCTACCGCGAGAACCCTCACCATGCGCTTCAACGCGCCACCTCCTTGCCTGCGCACGCTCCGCCGGGCGGAGCGTTTGCACCCCAACCTAGCAAAGGCGCGAGGCCGACGCTACCACGAAAGGCCCTTCTCGCGAGGAGCAGCGGCGGTTGCCTTCCGCCGAGCCTTGTAGCATGCTGGACGTACTACGGTGGGTAACAGGATCCGCCGGGGTGAGAGCACGTCTTCAAGGAGGAAGTTCTATGTCGGCGGCGGAAGCGAACAAGGCCCTGGTCCGCCGTTTCTTCGAGGCGCAGGCCATGGGAGATCTGGACGCGATCGACGAGTTGCTCGCCCCGACCTTCGCCGACCGCAGCCTGCTCCCCGGGCAGGAGCCCGATCGCGAGGCCTACAAGCGAGAGGTCGCCGAGGATCAGGCCACGTTCTCCGACTTCCGCTATATCATCGAGGACCAGCTTGTCGACGGCGACAAGGTGGTAAGCCGCGTCACCACACGCTTCACCCACGACCGAAGGGAGTACGAAGGGTTCGCTCCCACCGGCAAGGAGTACGAGGTCACCCACATCTACATCCACCGCATAGCAGGGGGCAAGATCGCGGAGGAGTGGAGCGAGGGAACGGGCATCCTGGAACTGATGGAGCAGCGTCTCGAGCAAGAGATGCGCGAGCGCGAACGCATCGAGCAGGAGCTACGCGTGGCGCAGCGCATCCAGCAAGCCCTGCTCCCGAAGGCCACACCAGAGCCCGGCGGCTGGAAGATCTCCCAGCACTACCAGCCTGCCCGCGAGGTCGGCGGCGACTTCTACGACTTCCTCGAGCTCGCAGACGGTCGCCTTGGCGTCGTCATAGGCGACGTCTCCGGCAAGGGGATCGCGGCGGCTCTGGTGATGACCGGCGCGCGCAGCGTCCTCCGCGCCGTCGCCCAGGGAGGGGGCTCGGCACCGGGCCGGGCGTTGGCGGAGGCCAACGAGGTGCTTTGCTCCGACATCCCACCCAACATGTTCATTACCTGTTTCTACGGTATCCTCGATCCGTCTAGCGGGGCCTTCGCCTACGCCAACGCCGGTCACAATCTCCCGTGCTGCAGGCATAAGGGCGGTCTGGTCGTCGAACTCAGGGCGACGGGGATGCCGCTTGGGTTGCTACCTGGCATGCGCTACGAAGAGAACGATACCGTCCTTGCGCCAGGGGAGTGCACCGTGTTCTACAGCGACGGGCTGATAGAGGCGCACGATCCCAAAGGTGAGATGTTCGGCTCCCCCCGCCTCAGGAACCTGATAGCCGAACACCCGAGGGGCGGAACAGCTCTAACCGGCTTCTTGTTGGACGAGCTGGAGCGGTTCGTGGACGGGGTCGGTGAACAGGAGGACGATATCACCCTCGTGACGCTAGAACGTTTGGCGACCCGAGGCTGACTTCCGGGCAAGCCTCCCCGCACCGCAGAAAGCACGTCTCCTCTCCGGGTGCGCAACCTCCTTCGGCTCGTGAGGCGGCGGGTGGTAAGGTCCGGTTCGCTCGTGCAAAATAACCGCGTCCGTCGGCAGTGGTGTCGCAGTAAACGGGAGTCAGAACCCAGGGGGTAATTCTTGCCCGGTCGAGGAGAGGTGAAGAAACGGCGGGGGATGATTCTCGCGAGGACCCTCGTAGCGCTGGTTACGCTCGTTCTCGTCCTGGTGCCGGGCTCCTCCGCGTGGAACCGGGCCGCAGCCCAGGAGACGGAGGAACAGACAACCCCGGATCCCCCGAAGCTGCGGGCGACGGCCTGGGCGCTCGTGGACGCAGAGACGGGGCTGTACCTGGCGGGCAAGAACACAGACAAGCGTATGCCAATAGCTTCGACTACCAAGATCATGGCGGCCCTTGTGGCCCTCGACGAGGGGGCGAACCTTAACGAGGAGGTCGCCATCTCCCCACAGGCCGAACGCTTCGTGGGGTTCACCTACAGCAACATAGGGCTCATTGAGGGCGAGCGCCTGAGCGTCAAGGAGCTGCTCGAGGCGGCCCTTATCCCCTCCGGCACAGAAGCGGTCTACGCGCTGGCCGAGCACCTGGGCGACGGGAGCGTGGCCGCGTTCGTCGGGGATATGAACCAGAAGGCGGACTCGATGGGGCTGAAGGACACCCATTTCGAGACCCCCGCAGGCATCGACGCCCGCGGCGACTACTCGAGTGCCGGGAACCTGGCGACCATGGCCAGGGAGGCGATGGAGTATCCCCTTTTCGCCGACATAGTCGATGCCGAAGAGGCCACTATCACCACCCAGAACAGGGAGATAGACGTGCTCACCACCAACAACCTCCTCTACATCTACGAGCCGGCGAACGGGGTCAAAACGGGCACCTCCCCCGCGGCAGGCCCCTGTCTCGTCGCCTCGGCCAAGAGCGGCGACGAATCCTACATAGTCGTGGTGCTCGACGCCGCTGGCGAGGAGTACCGCTTCGACGCCGCCAGGGCGGCGCTCGAGTACGGCTTCAGCGACTACGACCGCGA
>DASZKL010000203.1:0-4843 GCA_035947015.1 Rubrobacteraceae bacterium | reverse complement strand
TCGCGCCGGTTATCCCCATATCCACAGCCCTTATTATTATTATTATTCTAATAAATATATGGTTTAGATAGTAATAATAAGGTGAGGAAGGAGGCGCATGAGGGCAGTATGTAACACAGACGCATTTAGCAAGAAGCTATCACTCGTCACGCGTGGGGTCTCTGCGCGGTCGACGATCCAGTTGCTCGGGGGGATCCTCTTGGAGGCGACTGGAGAGGCTATGAGGCTATCGGCTACGGACATGGAGATCTCGGTGCAGACCTCCTCTTCGGCCGAGGTCGAGGAGGAGGGACGGGTAGTCATACCGGCCCGCATCTTCAACGACATCGTCAGGTCGCTACCCGAGGGGCGATTCTCTCTGGAGCACGAGGGTTCGGAGGGGACGGTCAGGCTCGCGGCCGGGGAGAACGAGTACCGCATCCGGGCTTACGCTGCGGACGACTTTCCGCAGCTTCCGGGGTTCGAGGCGGGGGATGCCTTCAAGATGAGCGGGGAGCTGCTCGTGGAGACCGTGGAGAAGGTCGCCCGGTCGTACTCGCGGGACGAGACCAGGCCGGTGCTGACGGGGATCCTGATCAGCTTCGAAGACTCCAGGGTACGGATGGTGACGACGGACTCCTACCGTCTGAGCATCAAGGAGACAGAGCTGGCTACTACGGCCTTCGAGGGCTCGAGGGAGGCGATCATACCGGCGCGGGCGATGCAGGAGGTCTCCCGCATCTTCTCCGGTGCTCAAGATGAGGAAGAGGTCGAGGTTGCGCTCGGTCAGAACCAGGCGCTCTTCAGGGTCGGGGATGTCCTCTTCGGGACACGCCTCATAGACGGCAACTTCCCCGAATACAAGCGCCTCTTGCCGACCACATTCGAGCGTGAGATCTCCGTGGGCCGGGAGGAGTTGATCGGGACTCTGAGGCGCGTCAACCTCTTCGCCCAGCGCCAGACGCCGCCGGTCCCCGTGAGCCTCTCTTTCTCCGAGGGCTCGGTCGAGGTGATCGTGCGCAACGGGGAGATAGGGGAGGCCCACGAGCGGCTACCGGCGACGAGCGAGGACGAGTTCCTCATCTCCTTCAACCCGGGCTATCTCCTCGACGGCGTCTCGGCGATAGACACGGAGCAGGTGGTCTTCAAGTTCAACGAGCCCCTCAAGCCCGGCCTGATAGTACCCGGCGTCGATGGTGATTCCGAGGAAGAGCCGGACTTTCTGTACCTGATCATGCCGATGCGCGACCCGTCTTTGAGCTAGGGGCGTCGCGCAGCTCGTGCAGCAGTCCTCCGGAATAACGCTAGGCCAGGCGCTCAAGGCGGCGAGCCTCGTTGGTAGCGGCGGCGAGGCGAAGGTACTTATCCAGGGCGGTGAGGTGCGGGTGAACGGCGAGGTCGAGACGCGCCGCGGCCGCAGGCTCGAGGAGGGCGACGTGGTCGAGGTGGGGGACGAGCGCCTGGAGATAAGCCCTTGAGTGCCTATCTGCGGGCGCTGAGGCTCGTAAACTTCCGCAACTACCCCGACGATACCGTCCTTCTGGCTCCGGGGCTGAACATCGTCGTCGGGGACAACGCCCAGGGCAAGACCAACCTGCTCGAGGCCATCTCCTTCGCCGTCAGCGGTTCCTCTCCGCGCACCCCGAACGACTCCGAGGTCGTCCACTGGAGGGAGGATTTTACCCGCACCGAAGCCAGCATCTCCTTGGACGGCGACGAGCGCCGGGTTGCCGTCGGGTACGCTCCGGGTCAGAAGAAGCGCCTGAGTGTGGACGGCGCGCTCGCACCCTCGCTCGCGCACTACGCCGCCGGAGGGGCGGGTATAAGGGCAGTGACCTTCTTCCCCGACGACATCCGCATCGTCAAAGGGGCTCCCGCGGACCGGAGGGAGTTCCTCGACGGGCTCCTCTCCTCCCTCCGCCCTTCCTACGCTCGGGCCACCGTCGAATACGCGAAGGCCGTCCAGCAGCGCAACCAGCTCCTCAGGCGTATCCGGGACGGGCTCTCCTCGGAGCGCACCCTCGCGACTTGGGATAGGAAGGTCGTCGAACTCGGCGAGATGGTCCTCGCCGGCCGTGTGGCGGCTATCGTGCCCCTGGAGACGTACTTCGGAGACTCTCTAAGGGCTCTGTACGGTCCGCAGAAGCCCGAAATCCGCTATTCCTATAGCGCACCCCTAGAAGGATACGCTGAGGCGCTCAGAGAGGCGCACAGCGCCGACATAGATCGCGGCACCACCTCGGTCGGGCCGCACCGCGACGACTTCGAGGTCCTCCTCGACGGGGTGAGCCTGAACACCTACGGTTCGCAGGGCCAGCAGCGGCTGGCGACGCTCGCGCTCAAGTTCGCAGCACGTGACCACGTGCGTACCGAGACGGGGGAGGACCCGATCCTGCTCTTCGACGACGTGATGAGCGAGCTCGACGAGCGCCGCCGCGAGTACCTGGCCGAGTACTTTCTGGAGAGCACCCAGGCCGTCATCACCACGACCAACCTCGACTACTTCGACCCCGAGATCCTGGAGCGAGTCCACGTCGTACGCATATCTGGTGGCGCGATCTCGGAGACCACAAGCGGTGGTGTTCGAAACTAGCTCGTTATCTTCGAAAAAGGCTTAGATAAGCGCCAAACGCGGCGAAAGGCGTTTGGAAACTGCACAAGATGTGTTAGAATCTTGGGGTGCAGAGCTACGTCGAGAAGAACGGTTCCGTCTCTTTCGCCTATACAAGAGTGAGGAGGGTCCTTTTTGGGGACTAAAGGCGCGACCAAGCGCTCCAAGAGCACCTACGATGCAAGTTCTATCCAGGTCCTTGAGGGGCTCGAGGCCGTCAAGCGGCGGCCTGGCATGTACATCGGCACGACGGGGCCGCGGGGTCTGCACCACCTCGTATGGGAGATCGTGGACAACTCCATAGACGAGGCGCTGGCGGGGCATTGCTCGGAGATCCTCGTGACCGTTCACGAGAACAACTCGGTCACCGTCACCGACGACGGGCGCGGGATGCCGGTCGGCAAGATGCAGAAGTACGGCAGGTCCGCCGCCGAGGTCATCCTGACGACGCTGCACGCCGGCGGGAAGTTCGATGGCAAGGGCTACAAGGTCTCTGGCGGGCTGCACGGCGTCGGGGCCTCTGTCGTCAACGCTCTGTCGGAGTGGCTCGAGCTCGAGGTCAGGCGCGAGGGCCACGTGTGGACCCAGCGCTACGAACGGGGTTTCCCGACTTCGAAGCTAGAGAAGGGGCGCAAGCTCAAGAAGGGTGAGGGGACCGGAACCACAATCCGCTTCAAACCCGACACCGAGGTCTTCACCGAGACGCAGGAGTTCTCCTTCGACACGCTGAGTCGCAGGTTCCGGGAGTCCGCCTTCCTCAACGAGGGTCTGAAGATCCGGCTCGTGGACGAGAGTGAGGAGGGCAGGGAGGTCGCCTACCGGTACGAGGGGGGTATCCGGGACTTCGTCGCGCACATAAACGAGGCTAAGGACCCGGTGCACAGGACGATCTTCTACTTCCACCGCGAGGAGGAGGTGGGGGATGTCGAGGTCGCGATGCAGTGGAACTCGGGCTTCCAGGACTCCGTCTTCACCTTCGCGAACAACATCAACACGCACGAGGGTGGGGCACACCTCTCGGGATTTCGGGCGGCGCTCACGCGCACGGTCAACGACTACGCGCGGCAGAAGGGGCTCCTCAAGGAGAAGGAGGAGAACCTCACCGGCGACGACATCAGGGAGGGGCTCGCGGCCGTCATCTCTGTCAAGTTGCGTGAACCCCAGTTCGAGGGGCAGACCAAGACCAAGCTCGGGAACACCGAGATAAAGGGCCTCGTCGAGAGCAACACGAACAGATATCTGGCCGAGTTCCTCGAGGAACGCCCCGGCGAGGCCAAGGCGATCATCAACAAGGCGCTGCAGGCCGCGCGGGCACGCCAGGCGGCGAGGAAGGTTCGCGACACTATCCGCAAGGGGTATCTGGAGAGCTCGACGCTGCCGGGCAAGCTCGCCGACTGTTCGTCCAAGGATCCTGCGCGGAGCGAGCTTTACATCGTCGAGGGCGACTCGGCCGGGGGCTCTGCCAAGCAGGGACGTGACCGGAACTTCCAGGCGATACTGCCCCTGCGCGGCAAGATCCTCAACGTCGAGAAGGCCAACATGAACAAGGTCCTCTCCAACGCGGAGATACAGGCGATGATCAGCGCGATCGGGGCCGGAGTGGGGGAGAGCTTCAACATCGATGAGGCCCGCTACAACAAGATCGTCATCATGACCGACGCCGACGTAGACGGAAGCCATATTCGCACGTTGGTTCTGACCTTCCTGTTCAGAAACATGCCGGAGCTGATCGAGGCCGGCTACGTCTACATCGCGCAGCCGCCGCTCTACAAGATCACGCACAATCGCCGCGACTACTACGTCTACAACGACCACGAGCTGCAGGAGACCCTCACGCGCCTCAGCGCCAACGGCAACGCCAGCATCTCCCGCTTCAAGGGCCTGGGCGAGATGAACCCGCATCAGCTCTGGGAGACGACGATGGACCCTGGCAGCAGGACGCTGTTGCAGGTAGCTGTGGACTCCGCGGCGGTCGCCGACGAACTGTTTACCGCGCTCATGGGGGACAAGGTCGAGCCGCGCAAAGCCTTTATCGAGGAGAACGCCAGAGAGGTGAAGAACCTGGATGCTTGATACTTTCTCGGGCAACATAAAGCCGCACTCCATTGAGGAGGAGATAAAAGACTCCTTCCTCTCCTACGCGATGAGCGTGATCGTCTCGCGCGCCCTCCCTGACGTAAGGGACGGGCTCAAGCCGGTGCACCGCAGGGTGCTCTACGCGATGCACGATCTCGGGCTCCAACCGAACAGGCC
>DASZKL010000202.1:0-5755 GCA_035947015.1 Rubrobacteraceae bacterium | reverse complement strand
GGCTATAAAGAGCACCCCGAGCAGAACGAACATGGCACCGGAGATCAGGTTAGTGGTGTGCAGGCGAAGCTTGCCAAGCGCGACCTCCCTACCCCGAAGCCAGCGGCGGCTCCGGAGGCGATCCCAGAAGAGGGCCATTAGGAAGAGCGGGGCGGCCATCCCGGCGGCGTAGACAGCCAGGAGGATCGCTCCGCTTAGCGCCTCCCCCGAGGCCGCTGCGACGGTGAGCACCGCGCCCAGGATTGGGCCCGAGCAGAAGCCCGCGAAGCCGTAGACCGCACCTAGAGAGAATACGGCCAAGCTCGAGTCGCCCCTTATCTTGCCGCGCACTCGGCTCAAAGGGCCGAGGGTGAATCCGTAGCCGAGCAACTGCAGGATGCCGAAGGTGATCAGGAGCCCACCGGAGATCGCGATCAGGGCGCCCCTGTGCCCGTAGAAGAGGGCGCTGACCGCAGAGATGCCCATCCCCAGAGGCACGAGCGTCGCCCCCAGGCCAAGGTAGAAGACGCCGGTCTTCTTGACCAGTTCCTCCCCGAAGGCGTAGGCGAAGAAGGCGGGCAGGAGCATGGCGCTGCACGGGCTCAGGAGCGAGAGCACCCCGCCGAAAAACGAAGCGACGAGAGAGATCTCGACCACCTAACCTCCCCGCCCGGCCTCTTCCTCGGCTCGCTCTATCGCGTCCTCGAAGACCCCTACAGGCTGGAGCCCCGCCAGCACCTCGCCGTTTATGATGAACGTCGGCGTGCCCGATACCCCTATCCGCTGACCTTCCTGGAAGTCTCGTGCCACCGCCGCCTCGTACCTGTTCGAGGCAAGATCTGACTCGAACTTCCCGGCGTCTAGCCCCGCCTCGCGAGCCAGCTCGATGAGCCTATCGCGGGAGAATCCGGCTGGCTGATTCTCGTAGAGCAGCCCGTGGTACTCCCAGAATCTCCCCTGCTCCTGGGCCGCCCTGGCCGCGAGCGCCGCGTCCACGGACTCCTGCCCAAGGTAGGGGAAATCCCGCCACTCCATCCTGAGCGTCCCGTCCTCGACGTACTTCTCCACGAGCTTCGGCTCGACCTCACGGGCGAACCTGCCGCAGTATGGGCACTGGAAGTCCCCGTACTCGACCATGACCACCGGCGCATCGGCGCTGCCGAGGGCCGGGTGCCCGAGCTCGGCGCCATTCTGTGACGCTCCCTCCCGTCCACCACCAGAAGGCCGCTCCTCTTCCACGGGTTGCGGGGGCCGTTCTTGCTCGGCGAGAGGGGGGCGTTCTTTGCCGCCGGTGAAGATAACGGCAGCGACGGCCACCGCCAGTATCAGCGGGAGCCCGACGAGGAGGGGCCAAGCCCGCCCCACACCCTGCTTTATCGGCCTGTCGGACTCCGACAACGGGATACCCTCCTTAACAGCGCATCCAGAGCCCCATACGTGCGTCAGGGGCCAAGAAGATCAGTGCGCCCCTTTTATAAAGCACGCCCCCCGAAAATTCGAGCAAGCGTCCCTAGAGCCAGCCGGAGCGCTTGAAGAGCAGGTAGAGGATGAAGGCCGTCAGCGCCATGAGGGAGATCGCCAAGAGGTAACCGTACCTCCATTGCAGCTCAGGCATGTATTCGAAGTTCATGCCGTAGATGCCGGCTATGAGCGTGGGGACGATCACGATGGCAGCCCAGGCGGAGATCTTCTTTGTCTGGTCGTTCTGCTGCATGCCGATTATCGTGAAGTTCACGGTGAGGATGTTGGAGAGCAGCTCGCGGAAGCCCTCGACCCGCTCGGTCACGCGCAGGGCGCGGTCTCGGAGGTCGCGCAGGTAAGCACGCACCTCGGGGTCGATGTCGTTCGCACCGGCCCCTGTCAAGGACTCGAGCGCCCCGGCCAGCGGTTGCGTCGCCTGGTGGAACTGGATGACCTCGCGGGTGAGCTCGTAGATGCGCCTCGAGACGCCGGGGTTGCCCCCGAACACTTGCACCTCGATCTCGTCGATGTCGTTCTCGAGGCCCTCGACGACGGGGCCGTAGTCGTCCACGACCTGGGCCATGATGGTGTAGAGGACCGCGAACGGCCCCTTGCGGAGCAGCTCGGGTTCGCTCTCTATCCGCTGGCGCACATCTCCCAGCTTGGAGGCTTCGCCGTGGCGGATCGTGATGATGAAGTCAGCTCCAACGAAGGCGTGGATCTCGCCGAACTCGACAGTCTCCTGTTCCTCCAGGTAACGAGCCGCCTTGAGCACGACGAAGAGCGAGTCCCCGTAATGCTCGATCTTGGGCCGCTGGTGGGGCTTGATGGCTTCCTTTATCGCCAGCTCGTGCAGCCCGAACTCCTTGGAGACTGAGTTGAACTCGTCTTCGGTCGGGTCGTAGAGACCGATCCAGGCGTACCCACCCTTCTCGTGGCAGGCCTCGTAGATCTTCTCGAGAGGATAAGGTGCGCTCCGGCGCCCGTCCACGTAGATGGCGCTATCGACGATCACTGGTAAATCATACGCTCGCCTGACCGAACATTTCTACCGCTTCCGCCCGAACAGGAAGTAGGAGATGGGCCCTACGTAGTTGATAAACGCCGCCACGGTCCACATCCGCTTCCCGCCCCGGATCTCATCTGCCTCTCGCCGGTAGATGTCCACGAGCGCCGCCGCTAACAACCCGAGCTGGGTCACCCCCGAGAGCACGATAGCTCCCTTCTGCACACCGCTCAACTCTTCCCACCTCTTCCTCGGCACAGAGCCACCTCCTCTACTCGATATGGGCATCTCGATCCACCACCAGAACGGCCGCGCCTCGGATCCTTCCTTCGCGCAGCGCCTCCAAGGCTTCGTTGGCCTCATCCAGCGGGAAGATGATCACCTCCGTGCGCACCGGAACCCTCGGGGCCAGAGCGAGGAACTCCTCGCCGTCCTTGCGGGTGAGGTTCGCCACCGAGCGGAGAACGCGCTCGCCCCAGAGGATCTCGTACGGGAAAGACGGTATGTCGCTCATGTGGATGCCGGCGCACACCACCACTCCCCCCTTCGCCACTGCCCGCAGCGCCGTGGGCACCAACGCGCCCACGGGTGCGAAGATTATGGCCGCGTCCAGCTCCTCCGGAGGCGTCTGGTCAGAGCCCCCGGCCCACGCGGCCCCGAGTCCGCGGGCGAACCTCTGGCCCTCCTGGTTGCCCGGGCTGGTGAAGGCGAAGACCCTCCGCCCCTGCGCCACGGCGACCTGAGCGACGATGTGGGCTGAAGCCCCGAACCCGTAGAGACCTAGGCGCTCGGGGTCGCCTGCAGCGCTCAGGGAGCGGTAGCCGATCAGGCCAGCGCACAACAGCGGCGCGGCCTGGAAGTCCGGATATCCCTCCGGGATCGGGAAGCAGAAGCGGTGGTGGGCAGAGGCGTACCGGGCGTAGCCGCCGTCGATCTGGTAGCCGGTGAACCGGGCCCCGTCGCAGAGGTTCTCCCTGTCCGCGAGGCAGTAGCGGCAACTACCGTCCGTGTAGCCGAGCCAGGGAACGCCGACCCGATCACCGACCGCGAACCGGTCCACCCGCTCGCCCACGCTCTCCACGGCGCCGACTATCTGGTGGCCCGGGATCAACGGCAGCTTGGGGTCAGGTAGCTCGCCGTCCACCACGTGCAAGTCGGTCCGGCACACGGCGCAGGCGTGGACCCGCAGGAGAACCTGCTCGGGCCCCGGCTTGGGCTCGGGAACCTCGGCGATGCGCAGGGGATTGCCCGGCAAGTCGAGAACCATCGCGCGCATCGTACTCATCCGCCCTCGAGTCCCGAGAGGACGTGCAGGCTCCACGTGCGGATGACCTCCTCGAAGCTGCGCTTCTCGTCCGCCTCCACCCGGCACTCGTCGCGGAGCGCGGCCAGCGAAGCCAGGCTCGTAGGGCTGGCCGCCAGGATCTTCGCGCACTCGCCGAGGTCCAACCCCGCCACGTAGTCCGCGAGCTGGCGCTCGCCCCTGATTCTCTGGTGCGCCTCCCGGAGGTGCCGAGCGAAGAGCTGCTCCCGCTCCTCTCGAGATCCCGGTCCTTCCGCACGACCAGCCATCGGCTCCTCCTGACGTCCGTGTGTCCTCTTCCAGGGCTAAGTTTAACCGGACTACCGGCGGCATCCGAAGGCATCGCCTACGTTCAGGGGGCTTCTCTCTTGCGCACGACGAAGAGCGCGACCAGCGCCCCGGCCGCGGCCAGTCCGGCACCTACGAAGAACGCCAGCCGGTACCCCTCGACCAGCGCCCGCGCCGTAGGCTCTGCGCCCGCGATGGCCTCCGCGTGCGCCGCCGCGAGCGTGAAGAGGACGGCGAGCCCCACCGCCGTGCCGATCTGCGCTGAGGAGTTCAAGAGGCCAGAGGCCAGCCCCCGTTCCACTTCGCGCACAACCGAGGTGCCGCGCGTCGTCGAGGCGACAGCCGAGCATCCCAGGGCCAGACCGGAGAGGGTAGCGTTCGAGAGTACGTACCACAGGCCACTCTCGGCCGAGATTCCGACGGCCACCAGCGTCGCGGCGCAGATTCCAATCAGTCCACAGGCCATGGTAAGCCTGCTCCCGAACCTCCCTGTCAATCGGGAGCCAAGAAAGGAGCCGGCGATGACCGAGAGGCTGAAGGGCAACCCTGCGAACCCCGCAAAGGTCGGGGAGTAGGCCAATACCTCCTGCAGGTAGACGACCGCGAGCACGCCCACCGGGGCGGTCACCGCCGTGTTCGTGAAAGCCACCAAGGCCGAGCCTGTCAGGTCGCGCGTGCGGAAGATCCTTAGCGGAACCAGCGGATCGGCGACGCTCCGCTCGACGAGGACGAAGCTCGCGATGAGGCTCGCTGCGAGCCCTAGCGACCCGAGCGTGAGGGGCGAGCCGAAGCCCTCATCCTCAGCCCGCGTGAGGCCATAGACCAGAATCACGAGCCCAGCGGTGATCGTGATGGCGCCGAGGAGATCTGGCCGGCGCGAGGCCTCCACCCCATGATCCTCCTGCAGCAGTATGTAAGAGAGCGCTATCCCCGCAACACCCAATGGCACGTTGACGAAGAAGATCCACTCCCACCCGAGCAGGTCGGTGATGAGCCCGCCCAGGACGAGGCCGGCCGCTCCCCCGCCAGCTGCTACGGCCGTCCACACGCCCATGGCGAGGTTCCGCTCGGGACCCTCGTGGAAAGTGGTCGAGATGATGGCGAGCGCCGCCGGCGCCACGATCGCCGCTCCCAACCCCTGCGCGCCCCTCGCGACGAGCAGTACCGCCGGAGTACCGGCCAGCCCACACCCCAGCGAAGAGAGGCTGAAGAGAGCGAGCCCCGCGACGAACATTCGGCGCCTGCCCAAGAGGTCGGCGAGCCTTCCAGCCAGGAGGAGGAAACTCCCGAAGAATAGGACGTAGGTCGTGATCACCCACTGGAGATCCCCCCGCGAGAACCCGAGCTCCCGTCCAATAGACGGGAGGGCGACGATTACCGCGTTTATGTCCAGCACGTCCACGAACTGCGCCACACATAAGAGCGCCAGCGCCCACCAACGCCGAAGATCCTCCCTCTTTACTTCTGCGCCTCTCATCCCTCCCCGCGATACCAGAGAGCTTCATCTTTAACGTTATATCTTTAACGTTAAAGTAGTGTACCATTGAACTCGTGGAGGGCAACCCCGAGACTCCTATTGAGAAGCGCCGGGCCACGCTCACGCGGGTGGCCAGGGAGCTAGGGGTGTCGCCCATGACGGTCTCGAACGCCTACAACCGTCCGGACCAGCTCTCACCGGCGTTGCGGGAGCGGGTCCTTGAGACGGCGAGGCGCCTCGG
>DASZKL010000201.1:0-1573 GCA_035947015.1 Rubrobacteraceae bacterium | reverse complement strand
GGATCGACCTCGTTATCCCCAACAGGGCACGCACGGCCGCCTACGTCGAGGAATCCGACGTGGTGATCGGGGCCGTTCTGGTGGCGGGGGCGAAGGCCCCCAAGCTGGTTTCGCGCGAGATGGTGAGTAGCATGAGGGACGGCTCGGTCGTCGTGGACGTCGCCATAGACCAGGGCGGATGCATCGAGACGGCCAGGCCTACCACGCACTCCGACCCCACCTACGTCGAGGAGGGCGTCATCCACTACTGCGTGGCGAACATACCGGGGGCGGTGGCCCGCACCTCCACATTGGCCCTTACAAGCGTCACCCTCCCTTACCTCTTGAGGATAGCCGACGATGGCGTCGAGGGAGCGGCGGCCGCCGACCCGGTTCTGGCGAAGGGCCTCTCCACCTTGGGCGGCGAGCTGGTCTCCGAGCCCGTGGCCGAGGCGCACGACCTGAGCTACACCGACCCCGAGAAGCTCCTGAGGTAGGAGAGATGGATACGAAGGATAGCAGGATCCGCGAGCTGGTTGAGAAGGACGAGCGCTACGTCTGGCACGCCCTGTCGCGCTACACGCCGGTCGAGGGGGGAGGCACTGCGGCGGCCCCCCGGATAATGGTGACGGAGGGCAGTGGGGCTTGGATCTCCGACGCCGAAGGCAACCGTTACCTCGACGGCATGAGCGGACTCTGGTGCGTCAACGCCGGCTACGGCCGCGAAGAGCTGGCGAGGGCCGCTTACGAGCAGTTGCAGAGGCTCCCCTACTACCCGCTCACGATGAGCCACGAGCCCGCCGTGAAGCTGGGCGAGAAGCTCAACGAGTGGCTCATGGGTGACGAGTACATCTTCTTCTACTCCAACAGCGGCTCGGAGGCCAACGAGACGGCCTTCAAGATCGCGCGCCAGTACCACCAGCAGAACGGTGAGCCGAGCCGGTGGAAGTTTGTGTCGCGCTACCGCGCCTACCACGGCAACTCCATGAGCTCCCTGGCCGCTACCGGCCAGGCCCTGCGCAAGTACCGTTACGAGCCCCTCGCCCCGGGCTTTCTGCACGTCGCCCCTCCCGACCGCTACCGCTGCGCCTACTGCGCTGAGGGGCCCGCGTGCAACATGGAGTGCGCCAGGGCCATAGAGCGCACCATAGAGTGGGAGCTGCCCGAGACTGTGGCTGGCGTGATCATGGAGCCCATAATCACCGGTGGCGGCGTGCTCGTTCCGCCCGAGGGCTACGTAGAGGAAGTCGCGCAGATCTGCGAGAAGCGCGGTGTCCTCTTCATCGTGGATGAGGTGATCTGCGGTTTCGGGCGGACCGGCAGACGCTTCGGCCATCAGCACTACGGCGTCAAACCAGATATCGTGACGATGGCGAAGGGCATCACGAGCGCCTATCTGCCGCTCTCTGCCACCGCCGTCAAGCGTGAGATCTTCGAGGCATTCAAGGGGACGGAGGAGTACGACCACTTCCGCCACGTCAACACCTTCGGCGGCAATCCGGCGGCGTGCACGCTGGCCGTAAAGAACCTCGAGATCATGGACGACGAGGACCTGCCCGGGCGCTCGGCGAGGATGGGGGAGAGGTTGCGCGGC
>DASZKL010000200.1:0-3179 GCA_035947015.1 Rubrobacteraceae bacterium | reverse complement strand
TCGAGAACGGTCATGTTCTCGATGGTCTCCATCAACTCTTCTTTGCTTACCGCCATCTCAAGTCCTCCTGACTTTGGTTTATTGGCTACTACTGCGCGCCTTTTTGCTCGGCGATCTGGCCCAGCGCGACTACCAGACCCTGGATGGTGTTGTTCAGAACCGTCACCAGCCCCGTGAGCGGAGAGGAGATGCCGCCGACGATCTGCGCGAGCAGCTGCTCGCGGCCTGGGAGCTTGCTCAGAGCCACGACGTCGGCCTCGTTCAAGACGCGGCCGCCCTCGAGGAGACCGCCCTTGAGGGCGAAGGACTCGACCTGATCCGCGAACTCGGCCATCAGCTTCGCGCTGGCGACCGGGTCGTCGGAGAACGCCAGGGCCGTAGGACCCACTAGATACTCGGAGAGATCCTCGACGCCGGCCTCATCAGCAGCCCTCTTCGTCAGGGTGTTCTTCGCGACGACGAACTCGACGCCGGCCTCGCGGCTGCGACGCCGGAGATCCGTGCTCCGCGCCACGTCCATCCCCTGGTAGTCAACGAGCACCGCCGAGCGACCCCGCAGCCTCTCGGCGAGGGCCTCGATCACCCGTGCTTTCTCTTCCCTGTTCACTCCTCAAGCTCCTCCACTAAGTCAAAACCCCGGGGCCGCAGAGGCACCCGGGGGTTGAAGATCCCGTGGATAACTTCCGCGACCTCGGCCGGGGGCCCGAAGGCCATTAAACTCATCGTGCCGGCTGTCTCTGGTCCCTGTCTCTTTCTTAGAGTCCGCGCGAGATGTTAATCCTTATCTACCGCGGGGTCAACCTTGATCGAGGGGCCCATCGTCGTGGTCAGGGCGACGGACTTGAAGTAGCGTCCCTTTACCGGCGCTGGGCGCGCCCGCTGCAGCTCCTCGCGCAGGGCGAAGTAGTTCTGGACAAGGCTGTCGAGGTCAAACGACTTCTTGCCGATCACGCCGTGGATGATGCCGTAGCGATCCACCCTGTACTCGATCTTACCCCGCTTGATATCCCCGACGGCCTGGCCAACATCCATCGTGACCGTGCCGCTCTTCGGGTTCGGCATGAGACCGCGTGGACCAAGGATCTGGCCCAGTGGGCCGACGATCCTCATCTGGTCGGGGGTGGCGACCGCCACGTCGAAGTCCATGAATCCACCTTCGCGGATGCGGGTCGCGAGATCCTCGGAGCCAACGACGTCGGCTCCTGCCTCCTCGGCCTCCCGCGCCTTCTCGCCGACGGCGAAGACAGCGACCCGCCGCGCCTTTCCCGTGCCGTTCGGCAGCATCAGCGTGCCGCGCACCATCTGGTCCGCGCGCCTCGGGTCCACGTTCAGGTGGACGTGCGCCTCGACGCTCTCGTCGAACTTCGCCCCGTCGAGCTCCTTCAAGAGCTCCAGCGCCTCGCGCGGGTGGTAGAGTCGCGTGGGGTCTATCCTGTTCTTCTGTTCCAAGAGCCGCTTACCCATCGACCGTGATCCCCATGCTCCGGGCCGTACCCTCGACGATCTTCGTCGCGCCATCGAGGTCGGCAGCGTTCAGATCCGGCATCTTGGTCCTCGCTATCTCCTCGACCTGGGCGCGGCTCACGGTGCCGACCTTATCGCGGTTCGGCTCGCCGCTGCCCTTATCGACGCCCGCGGCTTGCTTGAGCAAGAACGCTGCGGGGGGCGTCTTGGTAATGAAGGTGAAGGAGCGGTCCTCGTAGACCGTGATCTCCACGGGGACAACCTGGCCCATCTGGTCGCGCGTGGCGTCGTTGAACTGCCGCACGAACTCCCCGATGTTCACCTGCGCCTGGCCAAGGGCAGGGCCGACCGGCGGCGCCGGGTTCGCCTGCCCGCCGGTGATCTGCAACTTCAATTTGCGCGCGACGCGCCGTCCGCGCCCTCTACCCATAAAACACCTCTCTTACTAGAGCTTCGCTACCTGGTTGAAGGAGAGCTCCACAGGCGTCTCACGCCCGAAGATCGAGACCAGAACCTTCAACCTCGACTGGTCCACGTTTATATCCGAGATGGAGCCGGTGAAGTCCGAGAGCGGCCCCCCGATGACCTTGACCGTCTCCCCGATCTGGTAGTCCACAGTGGTCTTGACCTTCTCGCGGGTCTCGACCTCGCCAGGGTGCAGGAGCCGCTCGACTTCTGCCTTGCTCAAAGGGGTCGGCTTCTCCCCGGCCCCGACTATCTGGGTTACCCCGGGGGTCTGGCGGACTAGCTGCCAGGTATTCTCGTTCATATCCATGTTGATCAGGATGTACCCGGGGAACTGGCGCTGCGTCGTCGGCACCTTCTTGCCGTTCTTGATCTCGATGACGCTCTCCGTTGGGATACTTATCTCCCCGAAGTATCTCCCCAGGCCGAGCGACTCGATCCTCCGCTCCATCGTCGTGCGGACCTTGTTCTCGTGACCCGAGTATGTATTAACAACGTACCACTTCTTCAAAACCGAACGCTCCCAGTGTTAGACAAAGATCAGGCGCGCCAGGAACTGGAACACCAGGTCCCAGGCGTAGACGTAGGCGAGCAGCACCAGGATGATGATCAGGACCACCGCCGTGCTCTGCCGCAGCTGGTCCTGATCGGGCCAGTTGACCCGCCTGAGCTCGCCCTGGACGTCACGGGCGAACCTCCGCGGCCTGGCCGCGAAACCTTGCTTCTTCTGCTGTTGCGCCTTCTTGGCCCCGCCGCCCTTCGCGGAGCTCCGCTTCTTACCCATCGTTTCCTCGCCTGACTCGATCCGCCATAGCAGGGCAGGAGGGACTCGAACCCCCGACCTGCGGTTTTGGAGACCGCTGCTCTACCAACTGAGCTACTGCCCTCTGCTCTATCTCTCTAGCGAGTCTCCCGGTGCGCCGTGTGTTGCCGGCACCACGGGCAGAACTTCCGCAGCTGGATGCGATCAGGAGTATTGCGCCTGTTCTTGCGGGTGTGGTAGTTCCGGCGCTTGCACTCCTCGCAAGCCAGCGTTACCAATTGTCGCACAGTTATCCTCCGAATCACAGGGGCGGGACACGTGTCCCGCCCCTCGGCTTACGTCTAATGCTACTCCAGGATCTGGGTGACCACACCAGCCCCAACCGTGCGTCCACCCTCCCTTATGGCAAAGTTCAAGCCCTCATCCATCGCAATCGCAGATATGAGCTCTACCTCCATTACCGTGTTGTCCCCAGGCATTACCATCT
>DASZKL010000199.1:0-9045 GCA_035947015.1 Rubrobacteraceae bacterium | reverse complement strand
CGACGTGGAGCTCCTCCTCGACCCCCAGCGTGTAGCCCGAACCGCCCTCCTTGAACTCTATCGGCATGGCGCCTCCTTTATCCGCCGGAGATTAGAGGGCCTCCTCGATCCAGCCCTCGTAGACCTCCCTCGGGGCCTCGCCCGAGTGAGCGCCGATCACCTCGTTATCCTCGTTCAGGACGTAGACCGTAGGGTAGCCGGAGACCCGGTACTCGGTACCCAAGGAGGGCTCGTAGACCGCCGGGCTCTCGATGTCGTAGCGCTCTACGAACTCCCGCACCTTGTGGGGGTTGTCCTCGCCGTCTATGCCGACCATGATCATGCGAAGGCCGTCGTACTGGCTCTCGAGCTCGCTCAGGACGGGGGCCTCGCGCTGGCAGTGCGGACACCAGGTGGCGAAGAAGACGAGCATGGTAGCCGGCGCGCCGCCTTCTCCCACGGAGACGCTCCCGCCACCCGTAACCGACTCGGCGGTGAAGCCAGGGGCTTTGTCGCCGGCCGGGAACAGACCCTCGTCGTTCGGCGTGAAGTCGCCGCCAGTGGTTCGGAGCACGGCGAGCGCCGCAACGGCGACGATGACGAGCGCCGTGAAGCCGGCCATAACGAGCATGATGCTGCTGTTCGATCCGGACTGAGCCTTCTTCTTGGAAGACGAAGTTTTGCGTGCCACGAAACCCCTCGAAGATCGACAGCCTTAGCGTGCGGTACTATACCCGTTTTGATGAGGAAAGGCCAAAACGGATCCTCGACGGTGGGCGGCCTCCTTTCGAGCCCCTACGCCACCCTTGCCTCCCGCATCGTTCTCGGCGGCGTGTTCGTCTTTGCCGGGGTTACCAAGATCCCGAACCCCGGCGCTCTAGCCTCTGCGATCCGCTCCTACGAGCTTCACCTGCCCGAGTGGTTCGTCTCGCTCGCGGCCCACACGCTGCCGTACTTCGAGGTCCTGCTCGGGGTGTACCTGCTGGCCGGATTGTTCACGAAGATCTCGGCCTGGGCGACGAGCGGGCTCACGGCCCTCTTTCTCCTAGCGCTGCTGCAGGGCGCGCTACGCGGTCTGGAGATAGACTGCGGTTGCTTCGGCCCCTCTGCCGACTCGGGGGAAGGCAACCTCCCGCTCGCCGCCGCCAGGGACGTGGGTCTCCTCGCCCTGGGCCTGCACATCGCTCTGGCGCCTCTGGGTCGCTTCAGCGTCGACGCGCTGCTCAGGCGGGGCGACGAGCCTTACCGGGCCTGACCTGGGCCAGCACCGCGCCCGCCAGCACGAGGAGGGCCCCCATGACCTTCAGCGCACTCAGCTCTTCGCCGAGAAGCGTCACGCCGAGGATGCCGGCCACGACCGGCTCTACGGTGGCGACGATGGCCGCCCTTCCCGCCCCCAAGTGCCGGATCCCGAACGTGTACAGGGCGAAGGCGAGTGTCGTGTGGACCACAGCGAGCATCAGCAGGAGCGCGTAGGAGCCCGCCGGGAGCCCGGCCAGGGTGTCGAGCGTCGGGAGGGCCGCGACGAGGAGTAGCGCGGACCCGAAGGCCAGGGCGTAGCTCAGGATAACGGCAGGGCTCAGGTGCTCGACGAGGGGGCGGCCGAGGATGGCGTAGAGCCCGTAGGTGAGCCCGGAGAGTAGCCCCGTGAGCAGGATCTTCGAGCTCACCTCCAGGTTCGCGGGGTCGTAGGCCCCCGCAACCAGGAAGATGCCACCGACCGTCAACAGCAGCGCGAAGACCTTGGCCGCGTTCAGCGGCTCCTTCAGGAACAACCACGCCAGGACGACCACGAAGGCCGGGGCGCTGTAGAGCAGGATCGCCGCAGTCCCGACCGTGCTCTCGTGCACCGTATAGAAGTAGAGCAGATAGAACGCCCCGATCCCGACGAGCCCGAGGGGCAAGAGGAAGGCGAGATCCCGGCGAGCGACCCGCAGGCTCCGCGCTCCCTGCGTCGCCAGCAGGAATCCGATCACGGCCAACCACCCCACGAAGGCCCTGACGGCGACAAGCGACTCGAAGGAGACGCCCTGGGCGTAGAGGATCTTGGCGAAGAGGCCCAGCGTTCCCCATATAGAGGCCGCCACCGCGACCGCGAGCGCCCCGAGCAGTCTATCTTCGGTCGAGCCCAAGAGGTCCTCCCGCCTCCCTTATCCGCGAGCCGTATTTATAGGATAAACCCCCCTTCGACGCAGCCCTCGAGGCGACCGGCTTCTAGCTCCCACGCCGGGGTGGCGTCGTAGGGCCCCAACAGGGCGCGGGTAACTTTTCGCTCTCGGGGGTATACATTGCGCGTCGAAGGGGGCTCTGGGGTCGAGCGAGCCGCCGCGGAAGAGGAGGATAGGTTATGGCGGAGTCTACGGATAGAGGCACCTTCCCTGAACTCTTCGGGGTCATACAAGATTACGCCCAGAGAGACTACAGCCATCAGGTGAAGGCGCTCAGGATTATCGCCGCAGCCTATCTGCCCCTGTTCGAGGTTCCCCCCATGCCGGACGCCAGGCAGGTGGTCGAGGGCGTCCTCAGCCGCAACGGCCACTTGCTAACCGACCCCGAGACGGGTCGGCTGGAGCCCGCCAGCGTGGATGCCGTCGTGAGCGTTGCGACCTCCCGACTCAACGAGGAGGACCTCGAGTGGGGGGCAGGCTGCCTCCTCAACGTGATGGACGCTCTGAGGCGCAGGGCGCAGAGCGAGGGGTACGAAACCTACGTGCTGGATGCCGATGAGGTACTGGACGGCCTCGAGACCATACTGGCTGCAGATATCGTCGAGGACGTGGTGGAAGACGTCGTAGACGAGGGTTGAATCCGAGGGCCTCGTGCCTTCACCCCTCGGAGGTCTCCGTAACGTCTTTGGGTTCTCCTCCTTCGCGGAGGCTGTACATCTCGTCCTCGAGCCGCTGTAGACGCTCGTCTATAAGGGCTAGATGCTCTGTGACAGCTCTCCTGAAGTCTTCTTCCGAGCCCTCGGTCCCGCTGCCTGCGAGCCTGCTAGCCAGGCTGCTCCCCGCGAGTCCTGAGGCTGCCCCTGCCAGCCCCGTAGCGGCCCCCGCAAGTCCCGAGGTGCCTCCGATGTGGTCCCCCAGACGATCCGCGTAACCCCCGATGGCGCCGACGTCGAAGGTGCCGCGTCTCCGTCCCTGACGCCCTTGCACGCGTTCTCGCACGCGCCCTCGTACGCGGCCTTCCGCACGACCCTGAGAAGAGCCCTTGCGCCTCTCCCTCCTGCCCACGAAGCGAGCCTCCTTCAACCTAGCTGACGTCTTGCAAGGCTAGCTGTATACCCGGCGGAGACCGGGCGTAACCAATTTCAGGCGCTCATCTAGTGCCTGTCGAGCTTGCGGGCGACCTCGCGCAGGCCGACGCGGAAGCAGATGGACCTTCCGTGCGGGCAGGTTGCGGGGAGGCGGCTCGTGAGCCAGGATCGGATCAGGGCCTCCATCTCGGGCTGCGAGAGCCTGTCACCCATCTTGACTGCCGAGTGGCAGGCGATGGTGGCGAGGATGTGGTCCTCCCTGTTGTGGCCGGGGTCGGTGCTCGTGATGGCGGAGAGGGCATCCTTGAAGGCCCCGGCGATGTCGCGATCTGCCAGGGTGGAGATCACGGCCGTCACCCTGATGGAGCGGGGCCCGAAGGGCTCGGCCTCGAAGCCGTAGACGGAGAGCTCTTCGAGGTTTTCGGCGGCTATCTCGGCTTCACCCGGCGAGAGCTCGACGACCTCGGGGACCAGGAGGCTCTGCACCGTGGCCGGGCTGTCGGAGTCGTGGAGCCTGTCGAGGATGGCCCGCTCGTGGGCGACGTGCTGGTCTACCACCCACAACGCCTCGTCGGGCTCCTCGACGAGGATGTAGCCCGCCGCGAGCTGCCCTATGACCCGCAGGTCTTCCAAGGCGGGGAGCGCCCCGCGCTCTGGCAGTTCCTCGTAGCTTCCGCGCTCTTCGGCTAGCGGACGCGAAGCCTCGGAGATGCGCTCGCGAACCTCTTGCAGGCCGCCCTCTGGCGGCGCCGGGTAGACGGGCCTATTCTCCGCGGCGCGGTCCCACGAAGGGAGCGTGGGCCGCGGCGCGAGGCGTTCCTGGGTGAAGGCCCGTTCTGCCGGGCGCGGGGCTGTGACGGGGGTCGGCGGGCGCCACTCTATGGCGGTGCGGACGGCGGCGGCCACGGCGTCGCGGGCGGCCCGCTCCTCGGAGAAGCGCACGATCTGCTTCGTGGGGTGCACGTTGACGTCAACCCTGCGGGGATCCACGTCTATCTCGAGGGCGACGGGCGGGTAGCGCCCGCCCGGGACGGTCGCCCTGTAGGCGTCGTCGAGGCCGCGGTGGAGGTTCTCCGCCCTGACGAAGCGACCGTTGACGGCGATCGTCTGGTGGGCGCGGCTCGCCTCGGTCAGGCTCGGGAGTGCGGCGTAGCCGGAGATGCCGAACGCACCCGACTCGTACTCGACCTTGCGCATCGCTCGCGCCTTGGCGACGCCCAATATCTGCGCAAGTCGCTCCTGTAGATCTTTGGCCGCCGGCAGGGAGAGGTAATCCCTGCCCTTCTCAGCCAGGCGGAAGGCCACGTCCGGGTGGGCGATGGCGAGGTGCGTCATGACCTCCGTAATCGCCGCCCGCTCCGCCCTGGCCCCCTTGAGGAATGCCCTGCGGGCGGGGACGTTGTAGAAGAGGCGATCCACGACGACGGTAGTACCCTTCGGGTGCGAGGCGGGGGAGACCTCGGCGTCTGCGCCTCCCTCTACGACGACCTTCGTGGCAGCGCCCTCTCCGGTCGAGGTGGTGAGGGTGAAGGACGAGACGCTCGCGATGGAGGGGAGGGCTTCACCCCTGAAGCCCAGAGTGCCCACGGACTCGATGTCCTTGACGGAGCGGATCTTGCTCGTCGCGTGCCGCAAGACCGAGAGTCTGGCGTCATCGGAGCTCATACCCGATCCATCGTCGCGCACCAGGATGCGCGAGGTTCCGCCGTCATCCAGCTCTACCTCCACGCGCGTGGAGGCGGCGTCCAGAGCGTTCTCGACCAGCTCCTTGACCACGGAGGCAGGGCGGTCGACGACTTCCCCGGCGGCGACCTGCTGGGCCACCCTGGGGTCCAGGACGCGGATGCTCATCTGACCTCGATCGCAGAGAAGGCCATAAACCTCAATGCATTGTACAACCGGGGACGCACTTTCCCACGGCCTTACGTGTAGAATTCCCGACTGTATGCACGAGTTGAACGAAACGGGAGAAGAAGAGACCAGGCAGCAACGTTTGCCGCTCGATGAGGTCCAGCGCCTCGTGGACCTGGTGCGAGAGAGCGGGGTCGGCGAGATCCGGGTCCGCCAGGGTGATGTCGAGATCACGGTCAAGGTAAACCCAGAGGCTCCCGTGCGCGAGGCGCGGGTTGCCAGAGAGCCCGAGCTCGAACCTCCGACGGCGGAGATGGACGGGTTGCATGCGGTTCGCTCGCCGCTGGTCGGGACCTTCTACCGGGCGCCGGCGCCGGGCGAGGACGCTTACGTCGAGGTGGGGGACGTGGTAAGGGCGGGGCAGATCTTGTGCATCGTCGAGGCTATGAAGCTGATGAACGAGATCCCGGCGGACGTCTCGGGCGAGGTTGTGGAGATCCTGGCCGATAACGCCGAAGGAGTCGAGTACGACCAGCCGCTCTTCTACCTCCGGCCTGAAGAGTAGTGATCGGCAAGGTCCTGGTAGCGAACCGCGGCGAGATCGCCCTGCGCGTCGTGCGGGCCTGCCGGGAGCTGGGGGTGCGGAGCGTCGCGGTCTACTCCACAGCCGACACCGACTCGCTGCACCGGATGCTCGCCGACGAGGCCGTTTGCATCGGTCCGCCATCCGCGAGCGGCAGCTACCTGAACGTGCCAGCCATCATCTCGGCCGCCGAGCTCACCGGTGCAGACGCTATCCACCCCGGTTACGGCTTTCTCGCCGAGAACGCTCGCTTCGCCGAGATCTGCGAGCGGGTCAAGCTCAAGTTCGTCGGCCCCTCCTCGCGGGTCATCGCCAGGATGGGCGACAAGGCGGAGGCCCGCAAGGCTGCTGCTGCGGCCGGGGTCCCCATACTGCCCGGCTCCGACGGCACCTGCGAGAGCGTCGCAGAGGTGAGGCGCGTAGGAAGCGAGGTCGGCTACCCGCTGGTCATCAAGGCGAGCGCCGGGGGCGGGGGCAAGGGGATGCGCGTGGTGCACAGCGAGGCCGAGGTCGAGGACGCCTATCTGGAGGCGAGCCGGGAGGCGGGAGCGACCTTCGGTGACGGCTCGGTCTACGTGGAGAAGTGCCTGGAGAGGCTGCGGCACGTAGAGGTGCAGGTGCTCGCCGACTCGTCGGGGACGACGATCACCTTCCCTGAGAGGGACTGCTCGATCCAACGCCGCTACCAGAAGCTCCTAGAGGAATCCCCCGCCCCTTGTTTGCCGGAGGGTGTGCGAGAGGACCTCATGTCCGCCGCGGCCGCCCTCGTGGACTCTCTCGACTACGAGGGGGCAGGGACCGTGGAGTTCGTCTACAACGACGGCGAGTTCTACTTTATCGAGATGAACACCCGGCTTCAGGTCGAGCATCCCGTAACCGAGATGGTGAGCGGGGTTGACCTGGTGGCACAGCAGCTAATGATAGCCTCGGGCGAGCAACTGGAGATCCCGCAGAGTGCGACCGGCCCCACCGGGCACGCGATCGAGTTCAGGATCAACGCCGAGGACCCGCGCCGGGGCTTCCTGCCCCAGGGCGGGCCCGTCGAGTTCTACAACCCTCCTGGTGGCCCCGGCGTCAGGGTGGACTCGCACCTCTACGCCGGCTACAAGGTCCCGCCGCACTACGACTCTCTCCTCGCCAAGCTCATAGTGCACGCCAGAGACCGCAAGACCGCGATCCGGCGGGGCGCAAGAGCCCTGGACGAGTTTGCCCTCGTCGGCCTCGAGACGACGTTGCCGCTGCACCTGGCCGTGCTCGAGGACGAGGAGTTCTTGCGCGGCGGGGTCCCCACGAGCTTTCTGTCCGAAAGGGAGCTCAGGAACGAAAGAGGTCTCTTGCGGCTCGCTGCAGCCGGCGCACCCTCCGCTTAGGTTTCGTCTCCTCTTCTGGCGGGTTCGGGTCCGTGCCCATCCGGTCCATGCGCTCGATCCACAGCTCGCGCAGAAGGACGTGCACCACGGTCACCAGGGGTACTGCGAGCAGCACGCCCACGAAACCAAAGAGCGTGCCCATGATAAGCAGCGCGAACATCACGACCGCAGGGTGGAGGGAGACCGCCCGGCTCATAACGAGGGGATATATCACGTAGGACTCGACGAGCTGGATGCCAGCGTAGGCAAGGACTACCCACAGGGCGTCTATCGGATTACCGATCAGCGCCAGGAGCAGCGGTGGGATAACCGAGATCATCGGTCCGAGGAAAGGTATGAACGAGACGAGGCCGCTGAAGACCCCGAGCAGCAGCGCGAAAGGTATCCCGATCAGGGAGAGCGCCACGGTCGAGAGGACGCCGATGATGGTCATGGAGACGAGCTGTCCCAATAACCAGCGCTGGAGCGTCCCGTACACATCGCCGAGGATCTCCCTGACCCTCTGCCTCTGACCGGCCGGGAAGAGGGCGACGAACCCGTTGATTAGCGGCGCGGGCCGGGCGACCGCGTAGACGGTGGCTATGGCGATCACGACCGCAAAGGAGATGACGTTCGCCACGCTCGCACCCACGTTGGCAACCGTCGCCAGCGCGCCACCCGTGAAGAAGTTCCGCGCGGAGTCGAGGAGATTCTGCGGATCGAGGCCGAACGAAGTCTCCAATCCCAGAGTGTTCCGCAGCGATCCGACGAGCCCCTGCGCGTTCTCCAGGAGCTCGGGCAAGGTCTCCACCAGCTCGCGGGACTGATCCTCTATCGCAGGGGCCAGCGCCGACCCCGCGATCCCGAGGATGAGGATCAGGGCGCCGAAGACCGCCAGCGTGCCCACCCCGCGTCCGACCCCCCGGTGCTCCAGGTAGTCGACGGGGCCGCTGATGATGACCGAGAAAAGCAGCGTCAGCAGCAACACCAGCACGACTACCGCGATCTGGTAGACGAGGTAGCTGGCGAGCAGGAGAGCGAAGACCAGCCCGACGCCCACGTAAACCATGCGGCCCTGCGTTGTCCCGCCCGCCACGAAAGTCTCCTCGAGAGGGTGCTCTTCGCCCATCATTCTACCCGGCCCGGACGACGTGCTATCTTTTATCCCTTGGTCCCGGCCATCGAACAGGGGAGCGGCTTGGCGAAGAACGCCACAGAGAAGAGTGAGGAGCGCCTGGTCTTTGGCGGCATGGCTCGCTGGGATGGCCTTGATCTCTTCGGCCCGAACTACATGAGCGTGGCCTACCGTCACAAGGGCAAGATCCACGTTCGTGTCGAGCCCTCGAGCATATGGAGGCCCAAGAACCCTACCGTGCAACGCCTCGCCTCCTTGCCCATCGTGCGCTCGCTCTACTTCTGGGGACGCCTTCTCGTGCAGGTAGTCGGCTCGATCTGGACGCTTGTCTTCTTCGTGGGCATGCTGGCCGCGCTCTGGCTGTTCGTGCGCCTGATGGAGCTAGGTAGCGAGGAGGAGCTCTTCGGCGGCGTCTTCACTTTCTTCGCGCAGTTCCCGATCGTGCCGGTCCTGCTGCTGTTCTTCGCGGCGATGAAGTTCACCCCTATCGGGCGCTACCACGGGGCCGAGCACAAGGCCGTCGCCGCCTACGAGAAATACGGAGAGGTGACGCTCGAAGGGGCGAAGAAGAGCAACCGCATCCACCCCCGCTGTGGGACCAACATCCTGAGCTACATAGTCCTCGCCGCCTTGCTCGACCCGCTCATCGACTGGTGGGGCTACGCCGTCTTGCAGTTCATCCTCATCTCCGAGGCCTGGTTCGTCTTCGGCCAGACCCGCCCATCGATCGCCGTCGGCAATTTTCTGCAGCGGTACTTCACCACTACCGAGCCTCGCCGCGCCGAGCTGGAGGTCGCGGTCGAATCCCTGAAGAGCCTCCTCCAGGCAGAGGAGAAGAGGCAGCAGGCTACGGGTTTCAGGCCTCAGCTAGAACCTGAAGCCTGAAATCAAT
>DASZKL010000198.1:0-2995 GCA_035947015.1 Rubrobacteraceae bacterium | reverse complement strand
TCTGGCGATCTCGGCCTGCGCGCGACCCACTGCAAGGTGGGTGCGAACGAGCGGCGCGCCAAGCGCATCGATGAGAACCCCATCGTTCTCGAGGGCGTTCAGGGCCGTATCGAGCGAAGCCGGGAGAGGACGGATGTTTCTTTCGGCGCGCTCCTCATCGCTCAACGTGGCCGGGTCTACCGTGGTCGGCTCTCCGGGATCGAGGTCCCGGTCCATCCCGTCCATCCCGGCGGCCAGGACGGCGGCCAGGGCCAGGTAGGGGTTCGCCGTCACGTCCACAGGTTTGATCTCGACGTTGGCTGTCGCTGACTCGGCACCTGCCACGGGGGAGGCGAGCCGGATGGCGGCCTCCCGGTTGTCCGGGCCGTAGGCGGCAAGGGCAGAGGACCACATACCAGGGGATATGCGCTGGTAGGAGTTCGGGCTAGGGGAAGTAAACGCCATGACCGCGGGCAGGTGATCCAGGACCCCGGCGACGAACGCAGAGCCGCGTCCGCTCAAAGCCCCCGAGGGATCGAACAACACGGGCTTATCTTCCTCGTAGAGGCTCAGGTGCAGGTGGTGGCGGTTGCCGGCCTGATCCAGGTACGGTTTCGGGGCCATCGTGACCTCGAGGCCCATCCGGTGCGCCACGCCCCTGATCGTCTCCAGTACTACCACGCGCCGGTCCGCCGCCACCAGGGCCTCGCTCTCCCCCACCGATAGCTCCAGGTTCCCGTGCCCAACCTCGGCGTGGCACTGCTCAGGTGCAATGCCTATCTCCTCCAGCGTCTCGGCCAGCTCGGCGACGAACTCCGACGCCGGGGTCAGGGCGAAGCTGCCCGCGTACGGGGTCCTGTCGAGGGGGCCTTCTGGGCCACGTACATAGAACTCGGCCTCGTAGGAGGCAACCGCTCTGTACCCCCTCTCTCCTAGCCGCCCGAGCACGCGCTTGAGGGCGCTGCGGGGGCATCCGTCACAGGGCGTGGTCGCATCGGGCTCCGTCATGTCGCAGGCGACCATGGCCTGGGCGCGGGCGAACGGGAGCGGGGTGAGGGTCGAGAGGTCGGGCACGAGGCGTACCTCCCCCACCGGGCTCAACCCCGAGGCCGGGTGCAGAGCCCCCGTCGGATCCAGCGCCAGCACCCCCTTGGCGAGCCCTACCCCGGCCCTCGCCCTCCTCTCGAAGGCGTCCCGATGCACTGCCTTGCACTTGGGGATGCCCGCGTGATCCACGAACACGAACCGCACCCACAGCGTGTCCACCGGCAGGGGCCGCGGCGTACTCCCGTGTGCTTCGCGCTCGGCTTGCATCGCACCCTCCAAGAGAGTCTAGACCTCCTTCCCGGTGATAACGCACCCAATATCTCACGCTACGGTCATTCGTTCCACAGCTTCAGCATTTGCATGCAGAATGGCCTCGAAGGCAAGAGGAAGGCTCCGCATTCCGTTCGTGTTCGTACGCCCGTTTGGGTTGTGCTTCGGCGCACGACTGAAGGGTGAATCTGCCCGGTCTTACTCGCCCGATAGCCGAGGGGTAAGGACCCTGGAAGCCCAAGTGCGAAGTCCTCGCGGAGGCGCAGCGCCCACGGCGCTGCCAGGTCAAGCCCGCGTGCCCTTTACCTCCAAGAAGAAGACCTCGTACCTCCTCACGTTCTCTAGCATACCTTCGGCGGCTTCGGCGCCGAAGACGCGCAACCAGTGTGCCGCTTCCTCTGTGGCGTCCATCGCCTGCTCGGTCTCCCAAAGGGCCACAGCCAGCACCTTGCCGCTCTTGCGGTCGCCGAGGACCAGCCCTCCGTTGAAACCGGCCTGCATCCTGAGCGCCGGCAGGATGTGCTCCTCGCCCTCGCGGTTCATCTCGTCCAACTGCTCAGGGCGTACTTCCAGCTCGCTTACCCGCGCGAACACGTCACCACCACCACCTCTCTGCGCCGGGTGCCTACGCTCTGCGCCCATTATGGGGGCAAAGGAGCGCACCGGGCCAGCCCGTTCCGCCTCTATCTAGTTGAAGAGGGAGTTATCGATCTCAAAAAGCCTTCCGAGGCCGGATAAACCGACGATCGGGATGGTCTACTCCCCTCTCTCCTTCGCCCTCTCCTCTCGTGCTTTCTGCTTCTCTTCCGCCCTCTTCTGCGCCTCTTCCTGCCGCCTCTCGCGTTGCTCGGCGGCTTCTTCTCGCCTCACTTCTGCCCTTTTTCGTGCTTCCTCGGCAGCCTTTCCTGCCTCATCGCCGCCCCCTGGCGAGGCAGATGGCGAGGCGGTCGCCGAAGCGGTCGGTGAAGCGGTCGGCGAGGCGGTTGGTGAAGCGGTCGGCGAAGCGGTCGGCGACGATGTCTGCACGGTTGGCTCCGGAGCCGGTGCTCCCGCGCTGACGGTCACGTCCACGTCGGTACCGCGATCCACCTCGGTTCCCTCGGCGGGGTCCTGATCGATCACCACGCCAGCCGCGGCTTCCTCGCTTCGGGCATTGGTCTCGGAGCCGAGCTCGAGACCCGCGCTCTCGAGACGCCCCTGCGCCTCGTCCCGCGTGAGGCCAACTACCCGCGGGACCTCTACCTGCCCCACAGTGCCCCGTGAGAGAGCCCACGCGAGGCCCCCGAGCAGAATCAGGCCCAAGAGCAGGGCGACCAGGAGAAGGCCTCGTCGCCCTGAGGTTGCGGGCGCGCGCTCTCCCCTCGGTGGGGCAACAGCGGTAGGAGCCGTGCGCGTCTTCCCTGCGTCCCCGGGTAGCCGCGCGGTTATCTGCTCCTCCAGCCCCGCAGCGAGCGGCGAGAGTCCGTCGCGCACCCGCCTCAGGTCCTCGGTAAGTTCGGCCGCGCCAGGGTAGCGGTCCTCGGGCCTCTTGGCGAGCAGCCTCGCGGTCATGGCGTCGAGCGCCTCCGGCACGGCGGGGTTTGCATCCCGCGGGTGGCGTGGCGGCTCGTCGAGGTGCTTCATCGCCGTGGCGATGGGGTCCTCGGCCTGGTAGGGCTGCTCGCCGGTAAGCATCTCGTAGAGGACGACGCCCAAAGAG
>DASZKL010000197.1:0-6034 GCA_035947015.1 Rubrobacteraceae bacterium | reverse complement strand
CTCGCGTGGTACGCCCGGACCGTCGTCGGTAATCTCTACCGCGACCAGATCCCCGCTCCGGTACGCTCTGAGTGCGATCCGTCCCCGCCCCTCCACGGCGTCTATGGCGTTATCTAAGAGGTTCGACCACACCTGGTTGAGCTCGCCGCCGTTGGCCCATATCTTCGGCAGAGCATCCTCGTAGTCGCGCTCTACGCTAACGCCTTTGAGCTTGTGCCCGAGGATGACAAGCGTGCTCTCGAGTCCCTCGCGTACGTCGGTCTCTACGTACGCTGTCCGGTCCATGTAGGTGTACTCCTTCACCGCCCTGACCAGCTCTGAGATCCTGCCCGCGCTACGCTCTATCTCGCGCGCCAGACCGGTCAGCTCCAGCGTAGCCCCGAGCCAACCGAGGGCACCCGCGAGCGTCTCCCCGTCTCCTAGCTTGTCGACAAGCCTCTCGAGGTGCTCCGTGTCCACTCCCGCGGTGGCCAGTGGCGGCGCGAGCTCCCAGGCGTTCTCGAAGCGCCGATCGGCGAGCCACTCGCCGATCTCCTCCTCCCTGTCGCTCTGCGAGACCGGATCGAGGCTGACATCGCCCTTCGCGGTCGCCTCGCGGAGCAACTCGGTCAGCGTCTCTCGCTGGGCACCTGAGAAGCGTTCGTCGTGCTCGAGCGCGAGGAGGTGCGCTTCGAGGTTCGCCTCGCGCAGGTCGTTCGCCGCCCGCCGCGCCGCTGTGGCCGGGTTGTTGAGTTCGTGAGCCAGGCCTGCCGAGAGCTTGCCCAGGGCCGCCATCTTCTCCTGCTGCCGAAATGCCCGCTGCGTGTAACGCATGCGTCGCGCCAGCGCGGAGATGAGTATGTCCGCGACCTCGGGTCTCTCCAAGGCTACGCGGCGGAAGGACTCGGAGTCGATCTCCAGAACGTGGCTCGGGGCGGCGGCGCGCGCTCGGTGGACCGAACGCTTCCCGGTCAGCATCGCGAGTCCGCCTGTGAACTCTCCTGGATGGTGGGTTGCGAGCGGCGTCTCCTCCGCGCCGTCGAGGCGGGAGATTCGGATCTCGCCCTCGAGAAGGATGTAGAAGCTGTCCACGAGGGAGTTCTCGTCGAAGAGGTAATCTCCAACTTCCAGCCGCAGCTCTCTCCCATACCCGGTCAGGGACTCCACCTGCTCATCCGTCAGCCGCTCATCGGGCGTCGTGTTCGGCGCGCGCATCATCTGCCGTTCGGCCCCTTGACGGCGGACCCGTCCATCGGTAGGCGGACCTGGAAGCGGGTGTCGCCGGGTTTGGAGACGACGCGGATGTCCCCGCCGTGGCGGCCGACTACGATGCGGTAGCTCACGTCCAGGCCGAGGCCAGCACCCTCGCCTACATCCTTTGTGGTGAAGAAGGGCTCGAAGATACGGTCTCGGATCTCCTCCGGTATTCCGGGGCCGTTGTCCGAGATCTCCACGAGCAATCGGTCACGCTCGTGGGTCGTGCGCAGCCCTATGCGGCCGATCTTGTCCCCATCGGCGACGGCGTCTATGGCGTTATCTATTAGGTTCGTCCAAACCTGGTTGAGCTCGCTGCCGTGGGCTGTGATGCGGGGCAGGCTCTCGTCATAGTCGCGCTCGACCTCGATGGCCTCTAGCTTGTACCCGAGGATCGCGAGGGTGTTCTCGAGGCCTTCGTTTACATCTACCTCCTGCGTCGGCGCTCGGTCCATGTAGGAGTAGCCCTCCATGGTGGCGACAAGCTGCGAGATGCGCGTCGAACTCTCCTCGACCTCGTCTACGAGCCCCGCCACCCCGAGTGCCGCCTCCAGGTAACGTAGCGCGTCAGCGAACGCGCCGGGCGGCACGGAGCCTTTCAGGAGCTCCAGGTCCGAGATATCGAGGCCCGCGCCGACCAGGGTGGGGGAGAGATCCCACGCCTCCTCGACTCCACGGTCCTCGAGCCAGAGGCCGACCTCTTCTTCCCTCTCGCTGCGTCTCAGAGTGTCGAGGGCCGTAGTCCTGTCGCGCCCGAGGGCTTCACGGACTACCCTCTCCAGGGCGTCGAGCTGCGCGGGATCTATCTCCCCCCGCGCAGAAGCCCGGGCCAGCCTCATGCCCACGAGGCGCAGGTTCTCCGAGCCCTCGCGGAGACGTTCGGTGGCCCTGCGGCTCGCGGCCGCCGGGTTGTTGAGTTCGTGGGCGAGGCCTGCGGCCATGGTGCCTAGCGAGCCGAGCCGCTCGCGCTGCTGGGCTACCGAGTAGAGGACCTGGATTCGTTGGGCAAGCATCTCGAGTATGGCGTTGCTGAAAGAAGGATCGGCCGCGAGCAACCGCCTGAAGGTATCGTTGGGCAGCGCGAAAACTCGAGAGTCGGCTAGCGCCCGCCACGTGGCCAGGAAGGGCTTGCCCAGGAGTAGCGGCACCTCCGCGAAGAACTCGCCGGAGCCGTAGGTGTTCATGACAACCTCGCCGCCGTCGACCTTCTTGCTCCACCTGAACTCTCCCTCGAGGATCACGTACAGATACTCGACGGGCTCACCTTCCCGCCCGCCGACCTCGCCAGCGGGTACGAACTCCTCCGAGCCCTCGCCGAGCACTACCCGCAACTGCTCGTCGGTCATCCCCTTGAAGAGCGGCACCCCCCGCAGGTCCTCGAGCGTCGTCACGACGAACTCTTTTCGGCTGCTGTTATCGGCAGGCGCACCTGAAAGCGCGTGTCGCCGGGCTCCGAAGAGAAGCGGATGTCGCCGCCGAGATCCTCGACGACGCGGTAGCTGATATCGAGGCCGAGGCCCGTACCCTTGCCTACGTCCTTCGTGGTGAAGAAAGGCTCGAAGACGCGGTCCCGGAGCTCCTCGGAGATGCCGGGACCGTCGTCGGCGATCTCCACGAGCACCCGGTCGTTCTCACGGGCGGTTCGGAGCTTGATGTGTCCTTCTCCGTCCACCGCGTCTATGGCGTTGTCCACGAGGTTGGTCCACACCTGATTGAGCTCGCTGCCGTGGGCGCAGACGGGCGGCAGGTTCTCCTCGTACTCCCGCACTACCTCGACGTTCCCCTTCTTCAGCTTGTGGCCGAGCATGACGAGGGTGTTCTCGAGCCCCTCGTGTACGTCAGCCTCCTTCTGGGAGGCCTTGTCCATGTGCGAGTAGGACTTCACAGCCTTGACCAGCTCGGAGATGCGGGTAGAAGCCTCCCGTATCTCGCGTAGCAGCTCATCACCGGTTATCTCAGTGGCCAGCCACGCCAGCACGTAGCCTGCATGGTCCCTCTCGGAGAGACGATCCGCGACGTCGTCCAGCCAATCAACGTCGAGGCCCGCACCGACCAGGGTGGGGGAGAGATCCCACGCCTCCTCGACTCCATGGTCCTCGAGCCAGATCGCGACCTCTTCCTCCCTGTCGCTCTGCTCCAGCGAATCGAGGGCGGACGCGGCTTTAGCGCGCTCGGCCACTTCGTCTGGCAAACCGGCGACGAACGCCCTTTCGGCGGGGCTCATCTCGAGCTCGCCGAGCCTCACCGCCCGGACCGACGACTCCCTGAAGGCCTCGCTGACCTCCTGCGCGCTCCGGGCTACGGCGGCAGCGGGGTTGTTGAGCTCGTGGGCAAGGCCTGCGGCCATGGTGCCCAGGGAGATGAGCTTGGCTTGCTGTTGGGAGACCGACTCGTGCAGCTCCGCGCGCTCGACGGAGGTGGCGAGTATGCCGCGCAAGACCTCGGGGCAGATACGCAGCATCTCCCAGAAGGAGGCGATATCGAGCTTGAAGAGGCGTACCGGTGTGACGGCGCGGCCGGTGGTGGGGTAGGGGGCGTCGAGCACGAGGATGAGATCGGCGAAGATCGCACCTTCGCCGATCCTCGCGACGAAGAGGTCCCGCCCGCCGTCGTTGCGCGTCCACTCGGTCTCGCCTTCGAGCACGACATAGAAGCCATCCGGTTGGTCGCCCTGGGTGGCGATCCTGTTACCGGGTTCGAGCCGGATCTCCTCCCCGTGATCGGAGATCCAGGCCAGTTTGTCTTCGGGAAGCTCCTTGAAGAGTGGCACCCGGCGCAGGATGTCGACTACCGTCGCGCCCTGCACTTCAGACCTCTTTCAGGTACTGGTGGACGAACTGTACCGCGATCGAGCCCTCGCCTACAGCGGAGGCGCACCGCTTTATGGACCCGTGTCGTACGTCTCCGGCGACGAAGATGCCGGGGACGTTGGTCTCCAGGAGGTAGGGATCACGATCCAGTCTCCAGCCTTTGGGGCGCTCGCCGTGCCTGGAGAGATCAGGGCCGGAGAGTATGAAGCCGCGCTCGTCGCGCTCGACGACGCCGTCCAACCAGTCGGTGTGCGGGGCTGCCCCGATGAAGATGAAGAGCGATTGCGTGGGAACAATCTCCCTCTCGCCCGAGAGGGAGTTCCGTATGGCGATCCTCTCCAAGTGATCGGCGCCCTCGGCCTCGACCACGCCGCTGTTCAGGCGCAGCTCGATGTTCTCTCTGCCCTCCACCTGCTTCACGAGGTACTCGGACATGCTCTTCCTCAGGCTGTCGCCGCGGTACACGATCACCACCTTGCGGGCGTGATCCGAGAAGTACATGCCTGCCTGCCCGGCGGAGTTGGCCCCACCGACGATGTAGACGTCTTCGTCCTTGTAGGAGAACGCCTCCGTCAGCGACGCGCCGTAGTACACCCCGGCACCCGTGAGGCGCGCAACACCCGGCGCGTCGAGCTTGCGGTAGGAGACGCCGGTAGCGATGATCAGGGCGTGGCAAGAGAGCTCCGTCCCGTCGCCGAGCCGAATGACGCGGTACGGGTCCTCGACCCTAACCTCGGCGACCTCCTGGGGCGTGAGGATCTCTACTTCGAACTTCCGCGCTTGGTCTACGGCCCGGCGGGCCAGTTCGCTGCCTTTCAATCCCTGCGGGAAGCCCAAATAGTTCTCTATGAAGCTGCTGGTCCCCGCCTGCCCACCGGGGGCCTCGCGCTCAATTAACACAGTCTTGAGGCCTTCCGAGGCCCCGTAGACCGCCGCCGCGAGTCCAGACGGGCCGCCCCCGATGATGATCAGGTCGTAGAAGGGCCGCTCGGCGCGCGTCCGGAGCCCGATCCTCTCTGCCACCTCCCTGTTCTCCGGCGCTTCCAGGTAGGAACCGTCCTGAAAGACGACGACCGGCAGCCTGGGTGCGCCGTGATCCAGGCGCTCGACGATCTGGCGCGCCTCCTCGGAGCTCTCCACGTCCAGCCACCGAAACGGGACCCGGTTGCGGGCCAGAAAATCGCGCACCCGGTGCGAGTCGGGCGACCAGCGGTCCCCGACGACCCGGACGCCCTCGAAAGGCGGCTTGAAATCCGCCCGCCAGTCGTCGAGCTGGTCGTCCAGTATGGGGTAGAGGTGCTCCTCGGGTGGGTCCCACGGCTTCTGGAGGTAGTAGTCCAGACCTACCTCGTTTATCGCCCGGATGGCCGCGTCGGTGTCGGCGTAGGCCGTCAAGAGATCACGCTTGGCCTCGGGGAACATCTCTATGGCCTTCTCCAGGAACTCGACGCCAGTCATCCTCGGCATCCGCTGGTCTACCAGGAAGAGGGCAACGGGATCCCCCCTGAGCTTGAGTTTCCCGAGGGCGTCTAGCGCCGACTCGCCCGAGTCCGCCCGGAGCACCCGATACTCGCGGGCGTACTTGCGACGGAGATCCCGCTCGACCGCCCGCAGCACCTGGGGATCGTCGTCCACCGCAAGTATTACCGGCTTGGCCATAGAATGTGCTCCCTAGACGCCGTCTCTTCGAGATCGATCGGCACTCTAAATCGGGGCTATACCCCAGGAGAGCGCACAGAAAATTCTAACACCACTGACAACCTGGCCGTTCGGCTAGGTGACGCCGGCGTGGCACGCCGAGGACTACGACTCAGCCAGCACTATCACCTTGTCGCCTTCGGCGAACGTTATGGGGTCTGACTTGTCAGGGTTCAAGCGCACGCCATAGCCACTGCCCGGGTCGCCGGCTTCGTGCTTTAACCTGTAACCCACGGCAACCTCGCTGCGTCTGCGGGCGGCCTCCACGACAGTGTAGAAGTTCAGCGGTACAC
>DASZKL010000196.1:0-1567 GCA_035947015.1 Rubrobacteraceae bacterium | reverse complement strand
CGGCGTTAGGCCGAATGCCGGCTGGTATACTCAGCTTCTGGTGCTCCTGGAATCGTTAAACCCGACTCAGCTAGACGCCGTAAAGCACACCGAGGGGCCGCTCCTCATCCTCGCCGGGGCGGGGAGCGGGAAGACCCGCGTGCTCACGCATCGCATCGCCTACATCCTGGATCAGGGACTGGCCGCGCCCGAGGAAGTCCTGGCGATAACCTTCACCAACAAGGCCGCGGGGGAGATGAAGGACCGGGTAGCGCTCCTCGTGGGACCGGACTCGCGCAGGATGTGGGTCTCGACGTTCCACGCCTTCTGCGCCCGCATCTTGCGGGTCCACGCGGAGAAGCTCGGATACAAGCGGGAGTTCACGATCTATGACCAAGCGGATCAGGTCCGCCTCGTCAAGCGGTGCATCGTCGAGCTCGGCAAGGACCCGAAAAGGTTCAACCCGAGGTCTTTTGCAGCCCAGATCTCCGCCGCGAAGAACGTCCTGATGACCCCCGACGACTACCTGCGCTCCACCGAGGGCTACATCGCCGAGAACGTGGCCGAGGCCTACGACCTCTACCAGAAGCGCCTCTACGAGAACAACGCCATGGACTTCGACGACCTCATCATGCAGACGGTCGCCCTCCTCGAGATCTTCCCCGACGTCCGCGAGCGCTACCAGACGCGCTTCAAGTACATCCACGTGGACGAATACCAGGACACCAACCACGCCCAGTACCGTCTGGTGAATATACTAGCCGCCGCACATCGTAACTTATGTGTCGTGGGGGACGACGATCAGAGCGTGTACTCGTGGCGAGGAGCCGACATAAGGAACATCCTCGACTTTGAGCGGGACTATCCTGAGGCGAAGGTCGTCAAGCTGGAGCAGAACTACCGCTCGACGCAGACGATCCTGGACGCGGCGAACGCGGTGGTGGCGAACAACGCTTCGCGCAAGCCGAAGGAGCTGTGGACTGCGGGGCCTCAAGGGGAGCGCATCCGCGTCTTTACGGCGGTGGATGAATATGCCGAGGCGCGGTTCGTGGTCTCGGAGATCGAGCGCCTCATGGATTCGGGGGCCTCCCCGAGAGATGTTGCGGTCTTCTACCGGACGAACGCCCAGAGCCGCGCGTTGGAGGACGTGCTGGTGCGCGAGGGGGTTCCGTACCAGGTCGTCGGGGGGGTCCGCTTCTACGAGCGGGCGGAGATCAAGGACGCGATGGCCTACCTAGCGGTGATCTCCAACCCGAGCGACTCCGGCGCTTTAGAGCGCATTATCAACGTTCCCAAGAGGGGCCTGGGCTCGACCTCGGTGGCGCGGCTGCAGGATCACGCTCGCAGGAGCGGCATCTCGCTCTACGAGGCGCTCGCGGAGGCGGAGGCGGTGGATCTCACGGGGGCCGCGAAGAAGGCGTGCCGGGCGGTGAGGGATCTGTTCGAGGGCTGGCGGGTCGCGGCGAGGGAGGTTCCCCCGGCGGAGCTGATCGGGGCCGTCCTCGACGAGTCGGGCTACCGCGCGGAGCTCGAGGCCGAGAACACCGTCGAGGCCGAGTCGCGCCTGGAGAACCTGGAGGAGCTCATA
>DASZKL010000195.1:0-1805 GCA_035947015.1 Rubrobacteraceae bacterium | reverse complement strand
GGCATGTCCACGGAGACGATGTTGCACGGACCCTTCCAGTGCGTCGAAGCTGAGGATCTCTTCGTCCTCATAGCGCCTGCTGGCCCTGCGCAGGAGCGCACGCTGGAGGTGGTAGAACTCGCGGCCGAGATCGGCGGCGAGGTACTGGTTGTCGGCGACGGCACGCCGGACCTTCCGCAGGAGAGGGTGGATCTAGTCGCCGTGCCAAGCGTCCCCGAGCCTTTCAGCGCCCTGACCTGTCTCGTACCATTGCAGCTCTTCTCCTATCATCTGGCGCTGGCGCGCGGCACGAACCCTGACGGTTTTCGCGTAGACGATCCGCGTTTCGCCCGGGCGAACGTCTCGGGGCGGCTGTAGGGCGGCTTACCGAATAGACATAGACGCCCATGCGACTGATCTACACACTGCTCCTCGTACTCGTAACGGCTGTCTGGGGCTGGACGTTCGTCGTTGTGCAAGATGCGATCTCGGTCTACGGTGTCTTGGGTTTTCTTGCCCTGCGTTTCGCGCTCGCGAGCGTAGCTCTTGCGCCGCTCCTTCCCAGGATCACGCGCCGGACGCTGCTCGTCGGCGCGGGTATCGGACTGGTTCTGGCCGTAGCCTACCTCTTCCAAACCCTCGGCCTCCTGTACACGACCCCAACCAACTCTGGGCTCATCACCGGCCTCTTCGTGGTCTTTGCCCCGTTGACGGCCCGAGCATTCTTCAAGGTCCACGTCCCGCGACTTGTGGTCGCGGCGGTCTTCCTGAGCCTCACAGGCATGCTGCTCCTCGCGGGGCAGAGTCCATCCGGGGTGAGGATCGGTGACGCCCTCACGGTCGTGTGCGCTGGTGCTCTGGGGCTGCACATAGCGCTCCTCTCCCGCTACGCCCGCGAGCACGACGCGGGCTCCCTGGCCCTCGCCCAGATGCTCTCGATGGCTATCCTGTTCTCCGCGTTGTGGCCTTTCTTCGAGCCGGTGGCGATGCCGCCGCGGGAGGTGCTCTTCGCCATCGCTCTGACGGGGATCGTCGCCTCGGCTGGGGCATTCTACGTCCAGACCACCGTCCAGCAGCGCATACCGGCGGCGCGCGCGGCGATCATCCTGACCATGGAGCCCGTCTTCGCCGCCTTTTTCGGCTACTGGCTCGCGGGGGACAGGCTCTCGCCGGTGCAGCTAGGCGGCGCCGCGCTCATCCTCTCGGCGCTCTTTATCGGGGAGGTTCTGCCCGTGCTCAGTCGGCGGAAGTAGAGCCTCTCCGACCGGCCTAACGGGAGCTCTCGGCCTTCTTTGCGATAGAGCGGCAATTCTACAGGCACGTCGCGCGTTATAAACTAGGAGGTAGAACCAGAGCAGGGAAGGAGGTAGCTGGTGCCCCGCACGGTCGAAGTACCGGAGTACGAGTTCCACGACGAGGTCAGGGTAGACCCTGCGAAGACAGCCTTTATCGTCGTGGACATGCAGAACGACTTCGTCAAGGAGGGAGGCTCGCTCGTCGTCCCCGACGCCGAAGGGACGATCCCGGCGATCCAGCGTCTCCTGGATCTCGCGCGCGAGTCGGGCATGAAGGTCGTCTTCACCCAGGACACCCACAACCATGGGGACCCGGAGTGGGAGATATGGCCTCAGCACGCCCACGAGCAGAGCTGGGGCTGGCGGATAGTGGACGAGCTCGCCCCGCGCGAGGACGAGCACGTCATCCGCAAGGTCCGCTACGACGCTTTCTACGGGACGCACCTTGACCATTTTCTGCGGCTGTGGGGCGTGGACACGCTCATCATCTGCGGAACCGTCGCCAACATCTGCGTCCACTACACCGCCGCG